>NZ_JBFBBE010000113.1:0-28716 GCF_040682555.1 Streptomyces sp. NPDC051172 | reverse complement strand
CTGAACGCGTTCCAGATCGCTTTCGAGGGCCGCCTGACTCCGAGCAACAACTGACCATCAACAACCAAGATCAGCCGTTAAGTTGACACACCCCCCCCCACGACATCACGCCAGCAAGGTCAGTAACCGCGGGAGGGCCGTCCGCCAGGCGGTTCGCGTCCCCCTTGTGTCGTGTTCCTGACGGTTCGAGCCCGGGGCACGTCGCTCGCCTGCAATCGGTCCTGCCCAGCCGTCACAGCATCCGCGCGCCTGTCAGAGGCGGTGAGGGAGCCGTGAACGTCCGCCCGAAAGGCCCGCCTTCACACGGAACCTCACGATCAGCGTGTTCCGCCAGGACGGCCCCGTGCGGCCCTTGGAATCACATGATCAACCGGACACATCGCCTACGAGCAAAGCCCCCTGGCCAAGGGAGGCGCGTTGCCAGCCGGGCGCGGACCCTGCGGGACCGGTGCGCATGGACGGGGTGGTCCAGCACGGCCTGCCGGATCGCCTGCTGCTCGACCGCATCGAGAACCTGATGGTCGCCGACCCGGCGCCCCGCGGCTGGACCACAAGCGCCTCGCGCCCGCTTGTCAGCCACTTCGCCCACCAATCGTCCACCGCCTTGATCGAGACCTGGGGCACTTCCGTCAGCAACAGACCTCGGTCCCGCGGCAGCTCAGGTGGCCGGAGCGGTCAGGTACGTCAGGTACACCCCTCCCCCGCAGTCGGGCATCTCCCGTAGGGTCCAGCGGCCGTCGATGGTCGCGGAGGAGAAATTCGACTCGGCGTCGTCCTGCTCCACCTCGCCCTCCTGCAAGGTGTATCCGGCCTCGGGGAGCTGCTTCTGCAGGAAGGCCAGCGTGCGGTCGAAGCCGCTCCTGACGGCCATGGCGACGACGAGCCGCTCGCCGGAGCGGTGCTCCGTCGAGGTCACGAACGCGCCATCGGGCACCGGAAGGTTCGCCGGGAAGTCCTTGGGCATCGGCGGTGAGGCGGCAGTGGGGCAGCTGCCGGGCGCGGTGACGGTCGGCGTCGCGGCCAAGGGCCCCGCCTTCTTTGCCGGCGCCGAACACCCGGTGACGGCCGCCAGACCGAGGACGGCGCCGGCCAGTACGGCAGCCAGAGGCCAGGACTTCACCTACTGACCTCCTGTGGGCTTCTTGCGCTCACCGGCGACCATGGCGTCGTACGCGCCGTACAGGGTGTTGCCGGATGTCTGACGGGCGATGGAGGCCAGTGCGTCGTAGTTCTGCGCGCCGCCGCCGGCGCAGGCGCCGGTGCAGCCGTCGGCGTAGGCGGCGAGCACACGGCCCCGGGCGTCGATGGTGATGTCGTTGAAGTCCAGGAGATTGCGGTCCTTGCCACAGGTGGTGCCACCCGTGCAGATCGATCCCCTCTGGACCGGGTCGGTGGGAGTGGCGTCCACGGTGACCCAGGACTGTCCGCCGTCGTAGGTCGTGGCCACGTACAGGTGCCAGGTTCCCTTGAAGTTGTTCGCATCCTGGTAGTTGCCGCCGGTGGTGGTGCCCAGGAAGGCGAAGGCGGCGCGGTTGTCATCGCCTGCGGTCACGGCCGGGAAGACGACGTTCTTGATGCCGAGGGACGCGCCGACGTTCTGGTCGTACAGCCACGTCCTGCCCTTGTCGTGGCTGACGGCCATGTGTGCGGTGCCGTCGCTGTTCTGGTAGCCCATGTAGACGGTCCCGCCGGCCCCGATCCCCACGCTCGGGTCGGAGTCACCGGGGGTGCTGGAGGGGTTCTTGCGGACGCTCCAAGTGAGCCCGTTGTCCTCGGAGACGGCCACGGCCTGGTTACCGCCGCAGCCCTTGTTCGGCACGTACACCGTGCCGTCCGGTGCGACCTTCACGTGCCCGTGCAGGCCGCCGCAGTCCAGCAGCGAGTACATCGGAACGGCCGGCCCATACGTCAGACCGCCGTCGCGGCTGACCGCGCAGGAGGCGTCGGCGATGTCCTGGGAGCAGTAGTAGACGGCGTTCGGATACGACGTGACAGGTCCCGGACCACCGGGGGCGAAGGGGCCGCCGCCAATGCTCTGGTGGTCGACACCGGAGTTGATGCCGGAGCCGCCCGTCGGCGTCCACGTTTCGCCGTCGTCGTCGGTGTAGCAGGTCAGGGCGGTCTTTCCGGCCAGCTGCGACTCGAAGGTACGGTGGGTGGCCGGATCGGTGAACAAGATCGGGTCGAGGCTGGCGGTGCTGCCCTGGGGGCACCCATTGGCCGCACTCGCGCTCTTGTCCTGCCAGGTGGCGACGCCGGCGCTGTCATAGGTGGCCTTGAGCGTCGAGGTGTACGCCTGGAACATGGCGGCGCCGGTGGCGCGGTCGACGCCGATCGAGGGTTCACCGGCGTCGTGTGCGTGCGCGAGGCTGTCAGGTGCAGACGAGTTCCCATACGTGGGGGAAACTGCTGTACTCGGTGGCGGATCGACCGGGTTGGCGACCAGGCTCGCGGTGCCGGTGAAGCTGTCGCCGAGCGGTGCGTACGGCACCACGCGCACCGTGTAAGACGCCGCCACCGCCGGCAGCAGCAGGCTCTCGGGGTCGCTGGTGGAAGCCGCCGCGGCCACTTCGTGGCCGTCCGCGTCGAGGACGTACAGGTCGAAGTCGGCCGCGGTATGGGGCCACTTGACATCGATGCGCAGGCTGTGACCGGCGTCGTAGCCGACCGGCACCGACACCTTCAGGGCGTAGTCGTCGCAGAGTTGCGGGCTCCCGCAGCTCACCGTCCCGGTGGTGCCGGAGACGTTGGGGACGGCGAAGGGACCGGCACTCCACGTAATCGTGGATGCCGTGTCGCTGAGCGTTCCAGAGCGCGGGGTGGCGGCGGCGGCCGACGCGCTCGGCAGCGTGCCGACGACGAGCGCCAGTACCCCGAGGACGACACGCCCCCGCGACCGCGGGTGACGCTGACGACAGAGTGCGGAGAGGAGAGCCACAAGCACCTCAAGGGTTCCGAGTCGGACGAAGGGCGATCGTGTGCGGCGGTACGGGCGGGGCCTTCGTCTGCTCTACGGGGAGGCGTGCGGCATCCGTCGCGAGAATTCGGACTGTTTCCGTGGAGACGCCTCCGTGCACACGGGAACGCCTCTCCGAACCCACCACCCGCCGGTCCCGCGCCAAGCTGCACGGTGGATGCCCGGGCGACGGTGTCCGCAGGCGCGGGCCAAGCAGGGAAAGGCTTGCGAAAGGTGCAGTCTTTTGCGCGTTTGGTGTCCATAAAACACCCATTCATGCGCTGTGATTTCATGGAGGTGCGCACATCGGGGCGTACACCACCGACGGAGAGTTGTGAGACATGGCGGCACCGCAGGCCCGGTGGAGCACGCTGCTCGAGATGCTGACGCGCGACGGGCGCATTGAAGTCGAGTCGGCTGCTGAGGAGTTGGGGGTCTCTGCCGCGACCATCAGACGGGATCTCGACGAGTTGGCCCGCCAGCAGATGGTCACCCGCACGCACGGCGGGGCGGTGATCAACGCGATCGCCTATGACCTGCCGCTGCGCTACAAGGCCGCGCGCAACGCACCGGAGAAGGAGCGGATCGCGCACGCGGCCGCCGCGCTGGTGAAGGCCGGCGCCGTGGTGGGGTTGAACGGCGGCACCACGACCACCGAGGTGGCGCGGGCGCTGGCCACCCGCGCCGACCTGAGTTCCGGCGGTGCGGAGACGGCGGTCACCGTGGTGACCAACGCTCTGAACATCGCGAACGAGTTGGTCGTACGGCGCCATGTGAAGCTTGTGGTGACCGGCGGGGTGGCCCGACCGGCGTCCTACGAGCTGATCGGGCCGCTGGCCACCGAACTGCTCGCGGAGATTGCGCTGGACCAGGTCTTCCTCGGGGTGGATGCCATCGACGTGGCCCACGGGGCGACCGCCCACCACGAGGGCGAGGCCAGCATCAACCGGGCGCTGGCCCGCCGCGCGCAGCAGGTCATCGCAGTCGCCGACGCCTCCAAGCTGGACCGGCGGGCCTTCGCCCGCATCTGTCCGGTGGAGGACATCGACGTCCTGGTGACCGACAAGACCGCCTCGGACCAGCTGACCGAGTCGTTCACGGCGGCCGGGGTCGAGGTCATCCGCGCCTGACAGCGCACACCGCTCCCGCGACGGTCACAGGGCACGGTCAGGGCGGTGCGGACGGAGCTGAGGGCCGTGGCGCCCCAGTTGGTGGCCGGTGGCTTCACGGCCGGCGGCCACGACGGCTTGTTCGGCGTCCGGGTCCCGGCGTGGATGGTCTGCAGTCCTCGATGAGCTGCCAGAAAGCGATCTCCTTGCTCCGCGCCCTGGAGAGGCCCGCCGCTCCTCCTCTGGTTCCGCCACCGACGTGCGACCACCTGCGTTCGGCGTTGCCGGGACGACTCTTCCAGCTCCCGACCTGCACCCAAGTGCTACTCCATGTGTCGAGCGAGGCTCGGACACAGCCCTCAGGCATCCCTGCGCCGTGTGTGCACATGGCCGTCGAGAGGAAAGGCGGGCGGCGCAGCGGGCAGGACCTTGTCGAAGTCGTAGCGGCTCTTCTGCGCCACGCGGCACGAGGCGGAGTTGTCCACCTGATGCAGGAGCTCCAGTCGCTGTAGCCCGTCGGAGCCCAGGGTGTCAAAGGCCCAGCCAGTGAGCGCCTCCAGGGCTCGCGGAGCCACCCTTCGGCCGCGAGCGTGCGCCGCGGTCCAGTAGCCCACTTCGGCCGAAGGTTTGCCGGGGGCCACATCCTTGAGGACCACATGGCCGACCAACCGCCCGTGATCTGAGTTCCGTTGCGTTTCAAGGACCGCGAAGCTGAACCGGGCACCCGCCCTCCAGCCTCGTGTCTGGGCCTGAACCCACCGGACCGCATCGGCCTCGCTGTCCACGACAGAGCTCGTCCAGTGGCGCAGTGCGGGATCCCGGTATGCCTCGACCAGTGCCGCTACGTCCTCCACACACCACGGGCGGAGCAGCAGAGCAGGAGAGGGCGGCGTCGCACCCACTCTTAAGGTGACGGTGTCATTCACCAGCCGATCGTATGCGGCGGCATTCTGCCTCGCCGCCGATGGTCCCGGCGTACCTGCCTTGAGCCCCTGGAGCTGAGGATCTTCCGTCCCGGTGAGGAACTGGAGATGGTGCAGTGGGGCCAAGCGGGAGACGCGATCGGCTGAACCACGACGGGACATCGCCTCCGGCGCCCCGACAAACTCGCGCCGACGGCAACCTGCCACCTTCACAAGAGTGTTGATCTCGCAAGTATCAGTCGTCCCCCGTGACGCTCCAGGCACATGACACGCTGGAGAAAGTGACCCATGCGGTCACAGGGCCCGCCCTCTTGGGGGAGGCATGCGGGCTCCAGCGTGCAGGGACAGGCGTGTTATCCCCGTGACGGGTCTGTCCCTGCACGCGCAACCGGCCACGGGACTGGTCGAAGGAAGCCATGCTGCCCGCTGCCTCCGCACTCGCCGGCCAACCCGGACACGGCAAAGGATGTCGAGGTGCACTGCCCCGCCTGCGAACGCGTCAAGAACCGATGCCACGCTCTGTACGCCACGGCATGGCAGCGCCTGGTCCAAACCGCCGACGGTGAACAGCAGGTAGCCACCTACTGCACCCAATTGAAGGCGGCGCCCATGCCGGTGTTCATGGTGCGGGGCAGGGTCTGCAGGATCGCCTGGTCGGCGACATCGGGCAGCGGTGCTTCGGGGGACTTACGGGCTGGTTCCCTGACACGGTCGAAGAGGACCACGGAGTCGTTGGCCGAGTAGCCGATGACGGTGAGCAGGGCTGCCAGGAACATGCCGTCGATGGACGTGCCGGGCCAGGCGAAGACGCCGACGAGGATGACCACGTCGTGTGCGAGTGCGATGACCGCGGCGCTACCGAACACCCAGCGGAGGCGCGCGGCGAGGTGGACGAACTGAGCGCCGAGGGCCACGGCGAGCGCGATCAGGGCACCCCGGCGCAGCTCCTCGCCACGGCTGGGGCCGACCAGTTGGTCGCGGACCTTGTCCGCCCCGCCGGCGAGGTCGCGCACGGTGCCGGTGACCCCGGCCTCCTCGGCGTTGGTCAGCGGCTCGGCACGACAGCGCGGAGGAGCCCCGGCATCGGCGAGCGCGGTGCGGGCCCCGTCGGCGCCGACGGGGGTGCTCGTGGCGTACTCGATAAGGCGGCCAGCCCGCGGCGGGGGTTCCGCACCAGCTGGGGGCTGCCCGTCCGGTGTCCTCCACATCGACGTCGCGGACGACGGCCCCGGCGTCTCGGAGACACGACGGCGCGGGCCTCGGGCTGCCACTCGCGCAGCGCCCTGGCCCACGCCGTCGGCGGGGATGTGTCCTACGGCCCCGCACGCGCACCCGGGGCGCGTCTCACCTCAGTCCGCCGCTCGGGTCACCGGCGCAGGTTCCGCGTCCTGCGCGTCGTTCCCGCGGCGCTCCTGCACCTGCGCGTAGGCCATCAGCCCGAACAAGATCGCCAGCAGAACAGCCGACGAACCTGCCGTGCCCAGGTCAAGGCCGCCCTTGGCGACCGGCTTGGTGAGGAAGTCGCCCGCTGTCGCCCCCAGCGGGCGGGTGAGGACGAAGGCGATCCAGAACAGCAACACGTTCGGCACCACGGGAACCTTCATCAACGCGACCAGGACGGCCAGCGCCGCGCTGACCAGCAGCGCACCGCCTGCGTAGCCGAGCCCGGAACTGTCGGACAGGAAGTCGCCCATCGACGTGCCGAGCGTGTTCGAGACGAGGATCGCCGACCAGAACAGGGCCTCGCCCCGGAAGGTGACGATGTCGCGGATCTGGAAGGTCATGCCGCTCGCCTTCCAGAGGGCGAAGATGGCCACGAGGATCGAGATCAGGATCGCCGCTCCGGACGGATAACCCAGACCGAGCCCCTGCGGACCCCAGCCCAGCGAAGTCGCCCCTTTCGAGAGGTACTTGGCGCTGGCGTCCCGGTTCATGAAGTCGGACATCGTGGTGCCGGCCATGCTGGTCGACAGGATCACGGTCCAGTAGAAGAACGGGTTGTAGTGGCTGGACCTGAGCTGGACCACCAGCGTCACGACGAACACCAGGAACAGCGCGATCGTGGTCAGGAAGTAGCCGAGCTTCAGGGTCTGTGCGAAGAGGTCGCCCGCCGTCTCGCCCAGAGTCGTCGCCGCGATCTTCATGATCCAGAAAGCCAGCGTGACCTCGGGCAGCTTCTTCATCACCGACTTGGTCGTACTCGACATGCTCGCCACGTCGAGGTGGTCGGTGAGGACCTCTGGTTTCTCCAAGTCGAAGTCTCCTGTCCGGTTGAACGGCAGGGCGCCCGCCCCCTGAACCGGACGAGCGCCCTGTGCGATGAATCGGCCGCCATCAGCAACCGTGGTGTCCGACCCTGGCAGGCGCAACCTGAACGTTTCCTGAATGCCCGTCAGGGCCGGTCAGGCCGCGCGCCGGGCAACCTGCTCGGTGACGTCCCTGCCGGTCACGGCCAGGTACACGACCAGACCGAGGATGACCGTCAGGAACAACGCGCTGGTCACAACCTCGCCCAGACCCACGCCGCCGTCGCCGGTCGGCTGGGAGAGGTAGTCGCCGATGGAGGCCCCGAGCGGGCGGGTGAGGACGTAGGCGGTCCAGAAGCTCCACACCGCGTCCAGGCCCAGCTGGAAGTGGGCGAGACCCACCGCCGCGATGGCCAGGCCGAACAGCACCGCGGACAGCCAGTGGCCCAGGTCTATGCGCTCAGCGACCAGATCGCCCGCGGCGGTGCCGAGGGCGAAGGTGGACAGCACGGCCAGCCAGTAGTAGGCCTCGCGGCTGGTGGTGTCGATGCTGTGGATCGACAGCGTTCGCTCACGTCGGTACCAGACCATGAACACGATCGCGAAGGCGATCGCGAACACCGTGGTGGTCGTCTCCAGCGGGACGCCCATGTTGTCGGTGAGGTTGTCGCTGATCAGGGTGCCGACGACGCTGATCAGGGCGACGGCCGGCCAGTACACGGCGGCCCGGTACGCCGTGGTGCGGAACTGGACGACCAGCGCAACCGCGAGCAGCGCGCTCATGAGCACCGACACCCCCGTCAGGCCCATGCCGGCCTTCTCGTTCATCAGGTCGGCGGCAGTCTCTCCCACCGTCGTGCACAGGACCTTGATGATCCAGAAGTAGACGGTGACTTCAGGGACTTTGTTCCAGGCCAGTCGGCGGCCGGACGCTGGCGCAACAGACCCACCCGCGGCCGGAATCGCGGCTGTCTCAGACGTTTCATAGGCCATGTGCCCGACCGTGCCACGGGAGACCTGAACGCATCCTGACTGCCGCGCGGCATCCCCTGCACCGCCCGTCGCACACGGGCAGTATCAGCAGCATGAACTCCAGCGCAGTCCGCTTCCGCATACCGGCCGTCCGTCCCGCCCCCGCCCCTGCCTCCGCGACGGAAGAAGGCCGCCTTGAAGACCGCACGACCCGCCGCCCGCCCATCCACTGACCGCGCGACCGCCTGGCTGCGGCGCCGACTCGGCCGGGCGGTGGTCCTGTCCTACGCAGCCGCCGTGCTCCTCCCGGGCCCCGGACTCTGGCTGCGCCGGACCCACATGGCGCCGCTCGGGGAGCTGCTGCCCGTTACGCTGCACTCGGCCCCTGCGCTGCTCTCGCTGGTGCTCTTCTCCGCCGGGCTGCAGGTTCCCGTGCGCGCACTGGGTGGTCTGCTGCGCAGCCCGAGAGCTCTCCTGGCCGGACTCGCCCTGCACCTGGCGATCCCGCTACTGGTCATCCCCCTCGTCGCGTTCCTGCTGCACCAGACCCCGGACAGCGACGGCGGAAGCGGGCTGATCACGGCGATGATCCTGATCGTGGCGATGCCCGTCGCCGCCGGGGCCACCGTCTGGACCGGCAGGGGCGACGGCGACCAGCCGACGATGGTGGGGCTCGTCCTCGCCTCCACCCTGCTGAGCCCGCTCACCATCCCCCTGGTCATCACTGCCCTGCTGCCGCTGCTGGACGACGGCTACGCGGACACCCTCACCACGACCGGGCACCACGCCCACGGCGGTTTCGCCTTCGTCGGCGTGGTCCTGCCCTGCGCGGCGGGCCTGCTGTGCCGGCTCGCGCTGCCCGTCTCCTGGCTGGACCGGCTCCTCGGCGTCGTCGTGCCGGTGGCCCTGGTCGGCTCCCTCGTCCTGACGTACGTCAACGCCAGCGGCGCACTCGGTTCCTTCCTGGCCCACCCGCGCCCGCTGCTGCTGGCCGCCGCACTGGCCGTGGCGACGCTGGTCTGCCTGCTGTCCTTCACCCTCGGACGCTCGGCCGCCCGCCTGTTGCGGCTGGACGCCCCGGCCGCCTCCTCGCTCACCCTCGCCTGCGGCATGAACAACAGCAGCGCCGGCGCGGTGCTCATCACCACCACCCTGCCCGACAAGCCACACCTGCTCCTGCCCGTCCTCGCCTACGGACTCCTGCAGAAGACGGCGGCGAACCGGGTCGTACGCGCACGACCCGCACCCTCCTCCTGACCGCGCCGCGGGACTCAGGCTGCTCGGGCCTCCAGCAGGGTGCGCCCGAGCCGGTCGGAGGAGTTCCGAGCGCCGGGCGGGACGTAGCAGTCGCCGCCGTCGTCGGCGGTTGACGTCCTGCTGGTAACAGCGTCCTTGGCGTGGTCGGGGATGTCGGGCTCCCCGGCGCCGTCCAGTGGCGCGCCGGTGTCCGGCCGAAGGCCATGCAGGGCAGCGAAAGAGGTCGAATCGGGCGACAACCTCATGCAGACGAGCTACGCGCTCACGCGGCGGTACACGCCACCCCAAGCCACGGCTCGTTCTCCGTCGCGGCGCCCCCTGCACCACCTGGTCGATCGCTGCTCGCGCTCGTGTCTTCAGCGGATCGAACACCGGTGTGTACCGTTCCGGCCCGGCCACCCATCGCTGATCCACCGCCGCCGATGAGCCGGGGTGACAGCGGAGCGGTCGAAGCCATTGACGCCGGCTTCGACCGCCCCACGAGAGTTTTTCGGCCCACTCGACCCGTCGCCGGGTGTGGTGCGCTCGGTCAGCCCATGTCCGTCAGGAGGGCGTTCAGTTCCTTTTCCTGCTTGGTGGGCGACTCCGGCGGGTTCGAGTGGTCGATTCCGAAGGTCTCCAGCACCTTGTCCATCTGGGCGTCGATGGAGGTCCAGCCGGTCTGGTCCAGCGGCTGCAGGGAGGCCTGGTCGGCATCCCACAGGTCACGCAGCGACTGTGCGGCCGCGTGCGCGCCCTTCGCGTTCCCCGAACGGGCGTCCTTGAGCGAGGTGGAGGCGAGGTTCTTCAGCGCGGCGACCTTGGCGGGCGGGAACTTCTTCACCGCCACGCCGGGAGCCATCTGGACGGCGGAGGTGTTGTCGGCCTCCGGCGCCGGGCCGGTGTGCGGCTGGCTGTGGGCCCAGACCAGCAGGCCCGTGGTCGCGACGGCCAGCAGGCCGAAGCCGGCCAGCCCGACGCGCTCCCTGCGCGGGCCGCCGGCGGCGTGTGCGGCGTGGGCGGCCTCGTAGGTCTCGGTCACGTCCGAGCGCGTCACCGTCAGGTAGACCACGGTCACCAGGATCAGGCCAAGGAAGATCAGACTGGTGGTGAAGGTGCCCAGCGCGAGGCCGGTCGGCTCACCCGGCTGAGCGACCTTCGGGGAGGCGAGCCAGTCGCCGATATTGGCGCCCAGCGGGCGGGTCAGGATGTAGGCGAGCCAGAAGGACAGCACCGGGTTCGCGCCGAACTTCCACAGCAGCGTGATCGCCGCGATGAGGCCGAGCGGCAACAGCACCGAGACTCCCGGGCTCCAGCCGGTCAGCTCGAGGGTCCAGTCGCCGGTCGCGGTGCCGAGCGCGAAGGTGACGAGAACGGCGAGCCAGTAGAACGACTCACGCGGCAGCGTGGTGACCGAGTGGATCGAGAGGGTCCGCTCACGCACCCACCACACGCCGAAGACCACCGCGAGCAGCACCGAGAACACGGCGGAGCTGATCCACAGCGGCACGTTCAGCTGATCGGTGAGGATGTCTGTGTACAGGGTGCCCGTGACGCTGACAACGACCACGGTCAGCCAGTAGGGGAACGGAACGTACCGCTTCAGCCGCAACTGAACGGCGAGGACCACCACGAACACCGCGGTGAAGATCCAGGCCGTGTTCACCAGGCCGACGCCCAGCTTCATGTTGATCCAGTCGGCGAAGCTCTCACCCACGGTGGTGCACAGGACCTTGATCACCCAGAACCAGATGGTGACCTCGGGGACCTTGTTGAGCATGAGGCGCCCGCTGCGCGTGCGTGCTTCCGTTGTCGTTGTCATGCAGGGAGGTTTATGCGGGGAACCTGCAAGCAACCTGACTACGTGATCGCACGCGCGGCCGGGAGCGTCACCTCGACGTGGCCGCGGCCGTCCGCGATCGCACGTACCTCCACACCGGCCGACGCGGCGATGCGCCGGACCACAGGCAGCCCCAGCCCGTACCCGTCGCCGCCGGTCACACCCGCTTCGAAGACCCGGTCGACATCCGCGGGATCGAACCCGGGGCCGTCGTCCAGGACGTCGACGACGACGGCCTCGCCCTGGTTGCGCGCGGTGATCCACACATGGGACTTCGCATGCCGCAGGCCGTTCTCCAGCAGGGGTGACAGCAGCGACACTGCGACGTCGGGCGCCACGGCCACCTCGACCTTCGCCGGGAAGGCGACCTCGACCGCGCGGCTGCCGATCGCCTGCCGCGCTGCGGAGCGCAGATCGCACCGGGTCCCGTCGTCCGTGCGTGCGCGCGCTGCGCGCAGAATCGTCGTGATCGCGGTATCGAGGCGGTCGACCTCGCTCAGTACCGCCTCCGGCGCCACCGGCTCGCCGGACAGCTGCGCCAGTTGCGCCTCGCCCCGCAGGACCGTGAGCGGTGTCCGCAGTTCGTGGGCGATCTCGTCGGTGAGCCGGCGCTCGTCCGCCAGCGCGTTGTCGACGCGCTCCAAAAGGTGGTCCAGAGTCTGTCCCAGTTCCCCGAACTCGTCACGGGGCGTTCCGAGGTTGAAGCGGCGCCCAGGTTCGTGATGGCCCCAGTCGTCGGCGAGGGCGGCCATCTCGTGCACGACCCGCAGTGCGCGGCGCACCACGAGGTGGGCGACACCGCCGGCGAGGAGGATGGTGAGGCCGCCCAGTATCAAGGACAGAGTCAGGCTGCGCTGCTCGGACGTCTCGTAAGGCGTGAGGTCGACCCGGACGATCACCATGACGTGGTGGCCGTCGATCGGGACCTGCCGCGCGTACAGGAGGTAATTGCCCACGGACGCGGTCTGCGAGCGCGCCGAGTCCGCCAGCTCCTCGACGCGATCGACCACGCTCGGCGGCACGTTCCCGTCGATCAGGCGGCCGTCGGCATACACCCAGGCGACCTCGTCCAGCGCCTCGCTGCTGTTCTCCGTGAGCACGACACGGCCGCCTTTGGCGGTGACGTTCGCCGCGACCGCCTCGGCGCGCGTATGTGCCAGATCGTGCGCGTCGGCGTCCGTCACCCGGCTCAGCAGTACGTGTGAGACCACGACCAGTATCGCGACCACGGCGGTGGCGATCAGTACGGTGAGCGCGACGACGCTTCTGCGGAATCCCGTCACTGCCATCGGTAGCCCACACCGCGGACGGTCGCCAGACGCTCCGCCACACCCAGCGGACCGAGCTTGGCCCGCAGCCGACGCACATAGGAGTCGAGGGTGTTGTCGCTGACCTGCGCTCCGTGCGGCCAGCCGGCGGCGACGAGGGCATGGCGGCGTACCGCGTCGCCCTGCGAGGCGATCAGGCGGCCCAGTAGCCGGAACTCGGTCGGGGTCAGACTCATGCTCACCGAATCGTAGGTCACCACGTGCTTCGCCGGATCGAGGACGACCTCCTGCGGTGCGGGCGCCACGGTGGCCCGGCGCAGCAGCGCGCGCACGCGGACCAGCAGTTCCGGGATGTCGAAGGGCTTGGTCATGTAGTCGTCGGCGCCGGCTTCGAAGCCGCCCACCTTGTGATGCAGGCCGTCCAAGGCGGTGAGCATCAGCACCGGTACGTCGACGCCGCGAGCCCTCAGGGCCAGGCAGACGTCGCGGCCGTCGGCGTCCGGCAGCCCGAGGTCCAGGACGACCAGCTGCGGCGCCGGTGCCAGCTGCCGCAGCAGGCTCTCGGCCGTGGCGGCGACGGAGACCGTGTGGCCGTCGTGCTCCAGAGCGCGCCTGAGGATGCCGCGGACCGCCGCGTCGTCTTCGCACACCATGATGAAAGCCACGTGCTGACCCTAGATACTCGCGTTCCAGTTCTCCATCTGCCCTGATCAGCCGCTTGCCGGTCGGACACGAGCGGCAGCCGCGGGGCGGCGGAGGACCACCATGGGTCGCATGGACCCCGTGCAGGAGTACATCGACGCCAGCGCGCCAGGTCACCGCCCGTGATTCGACCTGTACATCGGTGCCCGGGGGCCGATGTGCCGACTGGGCCAGGTCCCGGTCCAGGCACCACACGTGTCCAGGGTCGGCGCCCGGCGGCCGAGATGGCATTTCGTTGGCCGCCAACGGCCTGCGGCACTGGACGGACTCGGCGGCGGCGAGGCCGTCCGGGATGCATCGCAAGGCCAGTGCAGCGGCGGCACTCGGACACCCGCCGAGGCGAGCGGTGGGTCTTGTCGTTGGCGGACCCGGCGGGCCCGGTCTCCGGGTACCTGCTGATCTCGTTCCGGACGACCTGTGGGAGCGGGTGGTCCCGTTGTTTCCGCCCGCTCCCGAACGGCGCGCCGTCGCCATCCCGGGCGCCTGCGCGTTCCCGACCGAGTGACACTCGACGGGGTGACGTACGCGCGGCGAACCGGTGGCTGGACTGGAGTCGGCGTCTGCCCAGGCCTGCGCGCCGCGTTGCTGACCGAGCCGGACGCCGTTACGCCCCGGCCGCCTCGATGAAGTCGCGAACGGCGGTGCGCGGGTCGCCCGAGCGGACCAGTGCCTCTCCGACCAGGACCACGTCGGCTCCCCAACCGCGGTACTCCGCAACGTCCTTCGGACCCGTCACGCCGGATTCCGCAACCCTGACCGTGCCTTCGGGAATGGCCGTCACGAGATCTGCGAACACACTGCGGTCGACATCCAGCGTCGTCAGGTCCCGCGCATTGATGCCGAGGAGCTCGGCTCCTGCGGCGGCGGCACGCCTCACCTCGTCGGCCGTGTGCGCCTCCACGAGCGGCGTGAGGCCCAACTCCTTGCACAGCCCCATCAGGTCGGCGAGTTGGCCGTCGTCGAGTGATACGACCATCAGGAGTGCGAGGTCGGCGCCGTGTGCGCGGGCTTCCCACAGCTGGTAGGGGTCGACGATGAAGTCCTTGCGCAGGACGGGCACGTCGACCCGGGAGCGTACGGCGTCCAGATCGGCGAGGGAGCCGCCGAAACGCCTGCGCTCGGTGAGCACGCTGATCGCAGCGGCACCGCCGGCCGCGTACTGGGCCGCGAGGGAGGCAGGGTCGGGGATGTCTGCCAGCGCACCCTTGCTGGGGCTCTTTCGCTTCACCTCCGCGATGATGGACACCCCCGGCGCCCGGAAAGCGGGCAGCGGGTCGAGCGCGGGTTCCGCGTCTGCCACCCGGGAGCGCAGCTCCGCCAGCGGCGTCGCACGCTTGCGCTCTTCCAAGTCTTCGCGAACTCCCGCGAGGATGCCGTCAAGAACGCTCATGGTTCTCTCCCAGTGTCGATTCGTCTTCCGCTGTGGACGTGCCCGGGCCGGCTTGAGGCCGGGCGCCAGCCACATCCAAGTCGTGCTCGGAGAACGGTCTCATTCTGATCGATCATGATGTGCGAACGGGCCGACCTCGGGGCGCGGAGGTTGAACTTCTCGCGGATGATCCATGAAGTGCCGTGATCCCGGAACTGGCGGCTTGCTGTATTCAGTCGATACCGCCGTCACGATCCACGACCCGACGCGGTCATCGGCGTCTACTCGGACTCCGGCCACAACATCCTCGCTGCCGCCCGGCAGCACGGTCTGCGGGTGCCGCGAGACCTGCTGGTCGCGTGCGTCAGCGAGGATCCCGACTACGCGACGACCAACCCCGCCCCTCACCACCGTGAGCCTCTGCCCGGACCAAGTGGGCGCCGAAGCAGTCGATTTGCTGATCGCTGTCATCAACGCCCGAAGCGGCGTGGACCGGCGCAGACGCGTCCAACCGATACTGAACCCTCGCCGCTCCACACGGCATCCGGTGCAGTAATACATAGGATGTCAACAGAGGAAATTAGCCAGCAGGCAGCTCATCCATGCCAGATATCCCAGATTTCTGAGTATTCATGGGATGTCCCAGCCGGGATCGTGATAGCCATACGGGTGCACTTTTCACTCGCAGAAGGGACGCTGCATGAAAAGATCCTGGTTACTCCCGCTGATCACGCTTGTCGCTGTCGCACTCGGGTTGACGGCGGCAGGCGTGGCCCCCGCCTCCGCCGCCTCCAACACGCCCCTGCGGCTCATGCCGTTGGGCGACTCGATCACCTGGGGCGTTGGCAGCAGTACGGGCAACGGCTACCGCGGGCCGTTGTGGAACGAGCTCGCGGCTGACGGCCATCCACTCGACTTCGTGGGCACGGGGCGGAACGGTTCGATGTCCGACCCCGACAACGAAGGCCACTCCGGATACCGCATCGACCAGATCGCCGCACTCGCCGATGCCTCGCTGACCCGCTACCGGCCCAACGTCGTGACGCTGGAGATCGGCACCAACGACCTCAACCAGAGCTACCAGGTCTCCACGGCCACCGACAGGCTGAAGTCGCTGGTCAACCAGATCACCGCCGCCGCCCCCGACGCGACCGTCCTCGTGGCTTCCCTGGTCGTGTCCACCAGCGGCTCGGAGGAGCAGTACCGGGCCGCGTACAACCGGGCCGTCCCCCAAATCGTGAGCGACGCCCAGGCGGCGGGCAAGAAGGTCGCCTACGTGGACATGAGCAGCCTGACCACCGCCGACCTGGCCGACACCCTGCACCCCAACGACTCGGGCTACCAGAAGATGGCCGACGCCTTCCACCGCGGTATCCAGTCCGCGGACGGCGCCGGGTGGCTGAGGACCCCCGCACCCGCCCCGGCGCGCGTGCAGTCCGGCATCGCCGGCAAATGCATGGACGTCAACGGCGCCAACACCGCTGACGGGACCGCCGTCCAGATCTGGAGCTGTGGCGACAGCGCCAACCAGCTCTGGTCCGCCTACACCGACGGCACCCTGCGCTCCATGGGCAAGTGCCTCGACGCCGCCGGCGGGGCCACCGCCAACGGCACCAAGGTGCAGCTCTGGGCCTGCCACGGCGGCGCCAACCAGGTCTGGCAGCCCTACAACGGCGGCTACCGCAACCCCGCCTCCGGCCGCTACCTCGACGTTCCGGGCTTCTCCACCACCGACGGCACACAGCTCCAACTGTGGGACTGCAACGGCGGCTCCAACCAGAAGTGGACCACTCTGACCGCCGGATGACCCCCGCTCCCGGGATCTGGGCCCTGTCCGGACTCAGATCCCGGAAACACCTCGGTGGCGAGCACCGCCCGGCGTGTGGACCGGTCATGCCGTCAGACGCCAGAGGGACGTGGTTTCGGCGCTTCGTGCCGTGTGGAGTGGGTCGGTGGTGTCCATGGAGCGTGGGTGCCGGGGCTTGGTGTCGATCTTGTCCACGACGCGGAGCTGTGCTGCCCGGATGGCGTCGAGCAGTTGCTGACGTGTGCGGAGGCCGAGGTGCTCTGCCAGATCGGACAGGACGAGCCAGCCCTCCCCGCCTGGGCGGAGATGGGCGGACAGTCCGTCGAGGAAGCCGTGGAGCATGGTGCTGTCCGGGTCGTAGACGCCTTGCTCGACGGGGCCGGCCGGACGGGCGGGGAGCCAGGGCGGGTTGCACACGACGAGGTCGGCGCGGCCTTCCGGGAACAGGCCGGGGCCCGACACCTCGATACGGTCGGTCAGCGCGAGCCGGTGGGCGTTCTCCCTGGCGCAGGCCAGGGCGCGTGGGCTGATGTCGGTGGCCACGACGCGTTCGATACCGCGATGCGCCAGCACCGCAGCGAGGACGCCGGTTCCTGTGCCGAGGTCGAATGCCGTACTGGTGGCGAGGTTGCGCCGGGTTGCCGGTGGCAGTGATGTGCGGGCGACCAGGTCGACGTACTCACCTCTGACGGGTGCGAACACGCCGTAGTGGGGCTGGATTCGGGTGTCGAGCGCCGGCACGTCGATCCCTTTCAGGCGCCACTGATGGGCGCCGATCACTCCCAGCAGTCCGCGCAGAGAGACCGCCATGGGTCCTCTTGAAGGGCTGTAGGCTTCCCTGCACGCCTGGCGGACGTCAGGGGCTCGGCGCAGCGTCAAGGTGTAGTCGTCGTCCAACAACACCAGGAGCTTTCCGAGGACACGGGCGCGGTGACGGCTGCTGCGTCGGTGCAGGTGGAAGTTCTCGCTCGGGGACGGGCTGGACCTGGACGGCTTGCGGTCGATGCGGCGGCCCATCACCTGAAGGAGTTGCCGGGCGTTGTGGAAGTCGCCCTGCCAGAGCAGGGCCGTTCCTTCGCACGCCTGCCGATGGGCGTCGTCGGCCTTCATCCGGTCCTCGGCGACGACGGTTCGTCGAGGGAGAGGGCGGCGTTCTCTGAATGCCAGAGGGCGGACTGGTGGGTGTGGTTTTCGATCCAGTGAATGGTGGACACCACGTACTCCTCGTGGTCGAACATGCAGGGGGACGAGGAGCACTTCGACGAGGAGCAGACTGAACCCACGCCTGTCCGTCGGACAGCGTGTGCGTTGAGGCAGGTGGCCGTTACCGCTCTCGCGTCGAAGCGCGAGAGCAGACGTCCCAGACCATGCCGAGCATCGGGTGCGCCCTTTCGGAGGAGTAGCAGCAGGCTCGCACAGGTGCCGCCCGGCTGCAAAAAGCACCGGTCAGGTGTTCCCGACTGAGTGCCGTAGCGGGTCGCTACGGCACTCAGCGGTACATACGTATGGTCGGGGACCGCGGTGGCGGGTCAGCGCTGCAGGGTGAGCACTCCCGGCCGGTACGGCAGCTGCTCGTAGGGGGTGCCCGACGGTGTGTCGGGGGACAGGCCCTGGTAGAGGAGCTGCAGGTTGCAGGGATCGATGGTCATGGTCTGGTCGGGGTTGTTGCGGACCAGGTCGCCGTGGCTGATGTCGTTGGTCCAGGTGGCACCGCTGTTGGCCTTGCCCGCGAAGGGGTTGGACTCGGTGGCGGCCTGCGGCGTCCACGTACCGTTCAGGCTGGAGGCCGTGAACGAACGGAAGTAGCGCTGTTCGGTCGCACCCCGCGCCTCGACGATCATGAGGTACTGGTTCTGGCCCTGGACCTTGTAGACCTGCGGCGCCTCGAAGAGGTTCTTCACCGAGTCGCTCATGACCGTCGTGTACGACGAGCCGAAGCTGCCCGGGAAGTTCCCGATCGGCATGCTCGCCCGGTAGATGCTGCCGTTGTCACCGGCGAAGAACAGGTACATGTTCTGGCCGTCGGCGATCAGGGTCGGGTCGATCGGACCCCCGGTGGGGAGACTGCCGGTGAACAGCGGCTGCGGCGCGGACCAGCCGTTGGCGTTGGTGGGGTCGCTGGACGTGCGGTAGGTGAAGGGCCAGGCAGTGCCCCACCCCAGTGAGGCCAGCACCCAGATGTTCTTGGGCGCGAAGTAGAACAGGGTGGGCGCCACCGCTCCCTGGCTCATGCCGGTCTGGGTGGCCGAGGCCATGTCGGACCAGTTCGTGAAGGGACTGAACGCCATCGAGCCCCATCCCGATCCCGAAGAATTCGTCGCGTAGACCAGGTGCTTGCCGTTGTACGTCACGTTGGTGAAGTCCTTCAGCGAGTACCACCCGTTCGACGGCTGCGCCAACGGGCCGGTCGAGCTCCACCGGTATGTCGACGGAAGAGAACACGAGTTGGGCGTCCCGGACAGGCCGGTCCACTTCTGGTTGTCGGCGCCGGTGCAATTCCAGAGCTGCACCGCCGTACCGTTGGCGGTACCGGCGCCCGACACGTCCAGACACAACCCGGACTCCACGGCGACGACCGTCCCGTCGGAGTTCACCCGCCACTGCTGGTTCGTGCCGCCGTTGCAGGACCAGATCTCCACTTTGGTCCCGGCCGTGGTGGCGTGGCCCGGAACGTCCAGGCACTTGTTGCCGTACACGGTCAGCTGACTGCTGTCCGTCAGCGTCCACTGCTGGTTGGACGCGCCCGTGCAGTCCCAGATCTGCAGGAGCGTGCCGTCGGCTTGACCGGCGTTCGGCACATCGAGACACCGGCCGGCACCGACGCCGCGCAAGGCACCGCTGGTGGCGGCCTGAGCCGGGCCGGCGACGAGCATCGCCGCCAACGAGACCAGGGCCGCAACCGCGGCGGCGAGCACCACAGACAGATGTCTGCGGCTGAGACGTCTTGTGCGCATGAGGACCTCGCATTCCTTGAGTAATGTTCGCAATGCCGAACGGTGGTCGAAGTATCGAGCGCGGCGAGGCTCGACCTCATCGGTCGTCTCCGCTGCAACATGGGATGAATTAACGGATACAAGGGTTGCCTGTGTCTAGCCTTGTGACACAAGTTCCTTTTCGCTTCACGACGGCGTCCCGAACTGCATCCTTGTGGCCCGCGGCAAACATTGGATGTCTGAAGAGGAGCTCACCGCTTCTCACGCCTGTCGGCGAGGACGGTGGGCGCCTTGATGACGGCGTAGCGGTCGGTGGCCAGGCTCCAGTCGAGGTTGCCGCGGATCCAGGTGCGCAGTCCGTCGATGCAGGTGCGTGTCGGCACATCGTCGTGGCGGCGAATGACCTGGTCGGCCTGGTGGAGGAAAGCGGCTGTCTCCTCCTTGTGGAGGTCGACGGCGGCTTCCAGTGCCGCTGGTAGAGGGCAATGCCGTTCCTGAGCGATGCAGTTGATCAGGTTCAGGGCGCCGGGCCGGGCCAGTTCGCGAGGGCCGGAGAGGATGTCGTTGATATAGCCCACGATGCGCGCCGCGGTGCGCGAGACGAACTGGATCTCAGGAGTGGCCCAGACCGCGGCGGGAAGGGGACAGGTCGTGGCGATCTCGTTGAGGACGAAGCAGCCGGCGCGCATGAAGACGGTGGATTCCCGCAACTGCTGGTAATCGGACAGGGCGGGGACGGTGCGGCGGGACCAGTAGTGCCCGAGGAAGCCCTGGAGCGCGAGGAGAAGCGAACACACGGCTTGTCCGCTGGTCGTGAGCAGGTAGAACTTCCGGCGGTCCACTCGGTCGACGAGCGAGGCTGCGAACAGTCCGAGCGCGACGAGCGGAATTGCCTGAGCCAGCCCGACGGCGCCCGTCCACGCAGGGCTCCTCGTCATCTGCCAGACCTGGAACATGACGGCGACCAACGTCATCTGGCCGCCGAAACCGGACAGGGTCTGGCCGAGCCACAACCGCCGGAACGGTGGTGACGACCGTAACGGAGTCACGTCGATCAGCGTGCGTTTCAGCCCCATGCGGGATCGTCGGCCAGTTTCTCGGCGATCCGGTCGTGGAAGCTCTTGCGCTGCAGAGCCCGCTCGACATCGGTGACCACCCGGGAGAGCGGGTAGGGAACCTCGGCTTCCAGGTCGGCGACGGCAGCCTCGGTGGCCCGCCATTCCGCTGCCAGGCGGTCCACAACGCGGCGGGCTTTGTCGGTGAGCGTCACCTGCCTGGTGCGTGCGTCGTCGCCCACGACGGTCTGGACCCAGCCGGCCGTGCGCATCGCTGCGACCTTCTGGCTGAGTGCCGAGTGTGTGCGCTGAACCGACTCGGCCAGTTCCGCGATGGTCATGGGTCCGCAAGCGTGAAGCCGGAGCAACTCCATGACGAAGCTCGGCTTGAGCCCCTCGATCTGCTGCTCGGAGTAGATCCGGGCGATGTCGGCGTCCATGGACGCCTGGAGCAGCCGTAGGGGCCGCCAGAGGCTTTGCTGCGTCGGGTCGAGCGCGTGGGTGTCGGCCATGCGCAGCACTGTAACAGTATTTATATAAGCGCTGTTATGTCACTGTCGAAAGGCTCGTCGATGTCTCCTCTCTCCCGCTGGTGCCACAGGCGGCAAGAGCGGCCGGGCGTGTGACAGCTGAAGGACGGCAAGGTGCCCCAGCCCCGCCCGAGCGGACGATGACGGAGGCACTGGACCACATCGCCGGCGCAGCGAGTGGGCTTTCGCTGGTGGAACAGTGGCCCGCGGGGCGGCTGCCGCCCGGGCGTTCAGTGCGGTGCGGACAGCCATTGGTTGAGCCATCCGAATGCCGCGGGGTACTCCGCCGACCAGGTGTTGTAGTTGTGCCCGCCACTGGGCAGCACCAGAGTGCGGACCTCCACCGGGGTGGCACTGGCGGTCGCCTGGAAGGTCTCGATGTACGACAGCGGACTGCTCCGGTCCTGCCGGGAGGTCGCCAGAAAGAGCCTGACGGGGGCCTTTGTGTGCCGCACGAGGTACGTCGGGCTGTTGCGCCTGCGCACGGCCGGATCCGGCAGGACGGACTCGTCGCCGGTCAGCGGATCGGGGTCGAGGGCGGCGCCGGCCCCGAAGACCTTCGGGAACTGCAGGGGCAGTTTCGCGGCGCAGAACCCGCCGGTCGAGAAACCCATCAGGCCCCAGCCCTGCGGACCTGGCAGCGTGCGGAATTTGTGGCTGACGAGGTCCGGGACGTCGGCCGCCATCCAGGTCGCCACCTTGCGGTTGGGCAGGTCGCTGCAGTCAGTGTCCACGCTGCCCGGGTTGACCACCGGCATCACAAGGATGAAGGGGTGCACCTTGTTCTGCTTGAGCAGATCCTCGAAGGCGCCCGGCATACCGCCGTGCTCCAGCCAGGACTGGGGCGATCCCGGGACACCGTGCAGCAGCATGATGACCGGGAACCGCTTCCTTGCGTAGGCGGGCTCGTTGTACTGCGGCGGCGTCCACACGAGCACCTCACCGGACAGCGCGGATCTCCGGCCGTGGAAATACGTGTCCAGTACGCCGCCCTTGGTGCTCTTGCTGAACTTCGCCCGGTGGACCGGAGGCCCTGGCATCGCGACCGCGTTGGTGTTCGGATTGCCGAGGAGGTCGTCCCAGGACGCATACAGGCCGTAGCTGTTGTTGATCCAGGTGGCCACGACGCTGATGGCAGTGAGCTGACACAGGCCGATCATGACGGCGTGCACAAGCCAGCGCACCGCTCTGGGCCCGCGCACCTTCGGCCACAACGTAATTGCGCCGACCATCATCACGACCGTCGCGACGATGAGGACAGCGAAGAATGATGTGCTGGTCAGGGACACACAACCACCTCCCGTTACCACCTTGCCCACAACCTACTGAGCAAGAGGGATCTTCACGATCAACGGTTCCTTCCCATCACGCGGCGATCAAACGGAGGCTTGGAGCCGGAAGTGGAAGTCGGTGGTGCCAGCGGGCGCGGATGACCGCGGCCACGGTCGGTACGGCGGCCGTGAGTAGCTCCTCGAACGCGTCGCGGGAATACCAATGCAATGCCCCAGGCGAGAGCTGTGCCCGCGGCGAGGGCCACCAGCAGGGGCCAGCAGAGTCCCGCTCTCCAGCAGCCCCCAGGTACACGCACCGTCCGGCCCCGCGAGCGTGCCGCGCCCGACCGTGAGGGTCGGCGATCCGCCGGCAACGAGCGCGGCGTACCTGCATGCACCGGCGAACACCTCCCAGCCGCACCAGGCAGATACGGCGACTCCCGGCGGGCTCGGCGGGAAACCGGTCGTCCGGCCGAGACAGCCGGTCGCCGCCCACCCCGATGGTGGACGGCATGTACGCGCTGAACACCGCTTCCCTCGGGGAGACCGTCCGATGAACACGTGCTCCGCAGTCCAGACCGGGACCGGTCCGATCGAGACGATGCCGGCGCATGCCCGAGACGGACTGCCGCGCCCCCGGCGAGGGTCAGGATCCGCTCCCCTGACGTGCGCAGGTTCCGTCCTTGACGACGTAGGTCAGGCGGGTCACGTCACGAGCCGGGAATTCCTGGCTGATCGGGCGGCCATCTCAGCTCAGTTGCTCGGCCAGTCCGACGATGATGCCCTCCGGACCGCGAACGTAGCAGAGCAGATAGCTGTCCTCGAACCGGGCGATCTCGCCGACGAGTTCGGCGCCATGAGTGCGCAGGCAGGCAACGGTGTCCTCGATGTCGTCGACGGCGAACATGACTCGGTGCGTGCCCAGGACGTTGTGCGGTCGATTGCGCGGCCCGGCGCTGATCACTGCGGGGCTGTGGTACTTCGCCAGTTCGAGCCGGCTGTGACCGTCCGGGGTCCGGAGCATCGCGATGTCGCAGCGGACGCCGTCGAGTCCGGTGCACTGGTCGGCGACGGGACCCTTGATCTCCGCCCTGCCCTCCAGTTCCATACCGAGTTCCACGAAGAACGCGACGGCGGCATCCATGTCCTCGACCACGATGCCGACGTTGTCCATCCGCTGAATCGCCATGCCGGTTTCTCCTTCTTCCTCGGGCGGCCGGCGGTGGCCGCTGATATCCCTGGGACGAGGCCGGTGACACGTTCTCGACATCCACAGGCCGCCGATTCCGAAAAATCTGCATCGCGCCTCGACACCGCGCCGGCGGCCCCGCGAGCCAGGTGCCGCCACCGAGAGTGAGTGTGACGCAGGTGGCCGCTCCCACGAAGACGATCAGCCGCAGCACGCCGTCCCGCAGAACAACGTAGGGAGCCGAGGAGCCGGTGAAGAATCACCGCCTCAACCACGCCTGCTGCGTCCGGGCCTTCTCAGCGAGCAGTGCCTCACCCGGCACCAAGGCCCCCTGTCTGCGGCACCACGGGAAGGCACATGCTGCCTCGCTACGAGCCCTCAGGCGCCCGCCCCTCTCCGCTCCGCCCGCGGGCCGCGCAGTTCCATGCCCACCGCCCACGCCACCGACACCATCGGCACCGCCACGACCGCGCCGACCACCCCGGCCAGGACGGCGCCGGCAATCACCGAGACGGCCACCACCACCGGATGCAGCCGCACCGCCCAGCTCATCACCAGCGGATGCAGCACATGGCCCTCGATCTGGCCCACGACGACGATGAGCGCCAGCACCACGATCGCGATGACCGGGCCACGCGACGCCAGGGCCACCACCGTGGCCACCCCCAACGCAATCGGTGACCCCACCAGCGGGACGAACGCTGCAAAGAACTCCAGCAACGTCAGCGGCAGCGCCAACGGCACCCGCAGCACGAACAGGGCGATACCGACCAGCAGCGCATTGGTGGCCGCCACAATCACGATGCCCCGCGTGTACCCGGCAAAGGTCCGCCACGCCGCACCACCCGCACGGCCGAAAGCATCCCGCGCCCGCCACGGCAGTCCTCCCTGAAACCAGGACCACATCCGGTCACCGGAATGAATGAAGAACACCGAACAAAAGAGCGCAAGCGCCCCAACCGTCAGCACCTCAACGAGCCGCCCGGCTCCGCTCACCGCACCGCTCAGCAGAGCCGAGTGATGCGCGGACGCAAAAGAACCCACCTTGCCCTGAAGATCCGACATCACCGCGGGACTCACATGGAAGGGAGCCCCCCGCAGCCACCGCTCGATGCGCCCCACTCCCCCGCCGAACTCCCGCCCCAGTCGGCCCCACTCGCTCGCCACCAGTTCACCCACCAGCGTCAGCAGCCCAAGGACCACCATCAGGCTGCCCACGACACCCACCACCACCGCCGGCACCCTCGGCAGCCACCGCGCGAGCAGATCCACGAGCGGACGCAGGACTGACGTCACGACCAGAGCGAGAAACAGCGCCACAGCAACGAGCTGCAAACGCCCCAACATCACAAACCCCGCATACGCGACCACTCCCACCACCAACAGCCGCCACCCATACGCAGCCCCCACCCTCAGCCCCTGGGCCACCACCACACCCTCGCCCGCACCCCGGCCTGCCATCCGCGCCCTGCGGGCACGCGCCACCGACCCCACCCCCCGCGCCGGCCGACTCCCGAGCACCACAAACCGCAACCGCCCCCGGCCGCGCCGGTCGCCACCCCCGCCACCCGGATACCGACGCAACCAGCGCACGGCACCACCCACCCGCACATCACCACCTCACCTCGCCAAGATCACGCACCCATGTGTCCCCCCGGCGGCCATCTTCTAAATCGCCGGTGCTCTCACGGACCAGCCCGGACAGGACGATGTCCCGGCGGGTGAGCCGGCCGGGGAGCTTGTGCGGCCGCAGGTCCGCAGACGGCGCCGCATCGGAAGGTGTACGACGCGGTGAGGACGGCGTCACGTACTCGCCGCCCGAGCGGCACCCCAGCAGCATGGTCGGCAACCGTGCCTCGTGAGCATGTCGCCGTGATCAGACCGCACATGGCAAGGTCATGGCACCGCAGTCAGTCGTCATGGGACGCGCCCGGCCGCGGCCGGGCGCGTCCAGAGATCGCTCCCCGACCTCACCCGGCGCGCCGTCCGACACGCAGGGCGCTCAGACAGCGGCGTGGTGCCCGGTCCCCCATCCGTGTGCGGATGCGCTCGGCGACAGCATCCAGCAGGGGCTCACGGACCTCCCGGTCCAGCCTGCGGTACAGCGACTGCGAGCGAAGGAGGTCGGCGAAGCCGTCCCCGGTCAACCACTGAACCGTCGGATACCAGCGCACCATCGTCGGGCCGAACAGTCCTCCGGGATCCTCGACCAGGCCCCACCCCTCGTCGGTGGTGCGCACGTCGTCCTCCAGCGGCGGATGACCCCAGTCGGGGTTTCCCGGAGAGAACCGCTCGTGCAGATCAGCGCTCTCGGCATACACCTCCGGCTCTCCCGGCCGGCGGACCACGACGTGGCCCAGCAGCGCCATCCAGCCTCCGGGCGAGACGACCTCGTGCGCCCGCCGCCAGCCGACCGACGGATCGACCCAGTGCCATGACGACGCAGCGACCAGGGCATCGAAGCGTCGGCCACGGTCGTCCCACTCCTCGAACCGTGATGTCTCGACCTCGACATTGGCAAACGAGGTGACCCGGCGGCGAGCGAGTGCGGCCAGGTCCGCGCCCGGTTCGAGGGCGGTCACCGAGCATCCCAGCGCTGCCAGCGACCCCGTGGCCTGACCACTACCGCAGCCCACCTCCAGCACCGACGATCTCTCATCCACGCCGGTGATGGCGACCAGGTCCGCGAACAACTCGTCCGGGTACCCCGGCCGGACCCGGTCGTAGAGGTCCGCCACCTCGTTGAACACCCGGCCGAGGCTGTACGGATCCGGACGCGTCTTCGAGTCGTCAGTCACAAGCGCACAACCTACGAGGCCCGCCGTTGAGGACGCCACCGGTTTACCCACCGCCGCAGCGACACAGCCGCCGGTCGATCGGAAAGCACCGGTGCACAGCCTGTCGGGGGTGCGGCTGCTCGGAACGTTGACGCTGCCGAGTCGTTGAGCACTGAGCACGGTTCCCGGTCTGCTCCTGTCTCGCGGACGCCTGGCGTAGCCCGGCCGACCGGGCAGGACCCGTCGGTTCTACGCTGAAGCCGGTCCGTCCTGGCGGTGCCTCCGGTACCGCCGTGGCGGCCTTGGCACGCCCCAGCTCATACGATGCCGTCGGCCGAGGACATCGTCGGCGCCGACGCGACCGTGGAATGTGTGAGATCCGAACAGTGAAAGGACTGCCGTGGTGACGGCGAGAACCCGTGACATCGAGCAGGCAGCCGGTGTGCTGCGCGCCGGAGGGCTCGTGGCCTTCCCGACCGAGACCGTCTACGGTCTGGGCGCCAACGCCGAGGACTCCGCCGCCGTCGCGCGCATCTTCCAGGTCAAGGGTCGCCCGCCCTCCCACCCGCTGATCGTCCACATCGGCGACGCGCAGCACCTGGACGACTGGGTCCAGGACGTGCCCGCGACGGCCCGCCTGCTGGCCGAACACTTCTGGCCGGGGCCTCTCACGCTGGTCCTGCGGCGTGGTCCCAGGGTGCCCCTCGAAGCGACCGGTGGCCTGGAAACGGTGGCCGTGCGCGTGCCCGACCACCCGGTCGCACTCGCGCTGCTGTCAGCCTTCGGCGGCGGTGTCACGGCCCCGTCCGCCAACCGCTTCGGCCAGGTCAGCCCCACCGTGGCGCCCCACGTTCGTGCGGAGCTCGGGGATGCCGTCGACTTCGTGCTGGACGGCGGCCCCTGCGAGGTCGGAGTCGAGTCGACCATCGTGGACGCCACCGGCGAGATCCCGAGCATCCTGCGGCCCGGCGGGGTCACCCGCGAGGACCTCGAAGCGGTGCTGGGGCGCCCGCTGGCGGTTCACTCGACGAGCAGCGTCCGGGTACCGGGCCAGCATCCGTCCCACTACGCGCCGCGTGCCCGGGTCGTCCTCGTCGAGCCCGAGAAGGTCGTCGCCGAGGCGGAGATGGCGCAGGAGCTGGGGCACCGGGTCGGGGTCTTCCTTCCCTGCTCCATCGCCGACACCCCGGTGAAGGCACACGCCGTGGTGGCCCTCCCCGCCTCGATGGCCGCCTACGCGCGCGGCTTGTACGGGTTCCTGCGCGAACTCGACCAGCAAAGATGCGACCTCATCGTCGCATCCCTGCCGCTGGAGGAGGGGCTGGGACTGGCGATCGCCAACCGTCTCCGTCGCGCCGCGGGGCCCCGGACCACCGAGTGACCGGCACAGACGTCGACGCTCCTCGGGCATGGTCGGGCCCGCCCTGAGGGAACGGTCCTGACCTGGCTCGCCGGTGATCGTTTGCAGCCTGCTGGGATTCAGGATGCGGTGGGGACGGCCGCAGTATCCAATCCGCGGGCCGCGACGAGCTGCGCGCTGCCGTCAGCCAGGCGGTAACACAGGCCCACCACGGCGGCCTGGCCGGCGGCGACCTTCTCGGCCAGCACCCGGGAGCGGTCCAGCAGCAGGTCGACGGTGTGCCTTATGTGCTCCGCGAGGATCTCCTCCGGCTCCACCCGTCCGGCGGCCCGCGCCGCCAGGACGCTGGGGGTCACCCGCTCCACGACGTCACGGACGTATCCGGCCGGTGTCATGCCGTTCTCCAGCGCGGCGCACGCAGCGCCCACCGCGCCGCAGGAGTCGTGACCGAGCACCACCACCAGCGGGCAGCCCAGTACGTCCACGCCGTATTCGATGCTGCCCAGCACCTCCGCTCCCGCGACGTGACCCGCGGTGCGCACCACGAACAGGTCACCCAGGCCGCGGTCGAAGATGATCTCGGCGGCCAGCCGGGAGTCGGAACACCCGAACAGCACGGCGAAGGGCTGCTGGGACGGGGCGATCTCGGCTCTGCGGGTGGCGTCCTGGTTCGGGTGCTCGGGGGCACCGGCGACGAAGCGCTGGTTACCGGCCAGCAGCAGCTCGAAGGCTTCGCGGGGTGTCGGCGTCTTGATCTCGGTCATGACTGCAGCCTACGAGCCGGCACCACTGATCGCGCCACGCGGTCCCCGCCCAGGTTGACTGGGCGGGCCACGTGGTTCGCCGGGGTTGACCGATCCAGTGGTCGGCCACTGGCCTGTGGTGTGAGACGGGTGCGCCATCGGAGGTCCTCGGCGGTCGGTCCCATCGGCCGCCGTCGCGTGTCCATCCCACGGTCCTGGTACTCCAGTGCGCGGCGCACCCACACCTCGGTCCTGCGATTGCGCCACAGCCGACGCAGGCTTTTTCGACTGGATTGCGGCGCCCCAGTGACCGAGCTGACGGCAGCAACTTGCATCAAGGCCGGGAAGTTAAGGATCTTCTGGTCGGTGTCGAGCGTGTCGGGTCAGCAGGCGAGGGCGTAGGTGGCGGGGCCGGTCTTGTGGATCAGGC
>NZ_JBFBBE010000112.1:0-29651 GCF_040682555.1 Streptomyces sp. NPDC051172 | reverse complement strand
GCGGGGGTCAGGGGGCGGCAGCCCCCAGGGCCGGGACGGGTAGGGGCGGCGGGGGCGGAAACATAGGCTTCTCGTGTGAACGCAGACCTTTCCTTCGGCCCCGCCACCGGCATCGGATCCATGCCCGGCGGCGACGCCCGCGAGGCGGCCAAGACCGTCACCGGGACCTTCGAGGACTTCCCCCACCTGCCCGAGCTCCCGACCCGAGGTCCCGGCGCCGACATGATCGGCAGAACCGCAGGGATGCTCGTCGAGCTGTACGCCCGCGTGGAACCCAGCGGCTGGCGCATCGGCGACCGTCCGGGACGGGACACCAAGCGGGCCAGGTCATGGCTCGGCGAGGACCTCGACGCGATCGAGGAGTTCACGCAGGGGTACGAGGGCCCGCTCAAGGTGCAGGCCGTCGGCCCCTGGACCCTCGCCGCCGACCTCGAGCTGAAGAACGGCGAGGCAGCCCTCTCCGACCCCGGCGCCTGCCGCGACCTCGCCGCCTCACTCACCGAGGGAATCCGCCTGCACCTCGCCGAGGTGCAGCGCCGCATCCCCGGCGCCCAGCTCGTCCTGCAGCTCGACGAACCCTCCCTCACCGCCGTCCTGCGCGGCCGGGTGAAGACCGCCAGTGGCTACCGCAGCCACCGCGCCGTCGACCGCCAGCTCGTCGAGGCCACCCTCCGCGACGTCGTCGGGGTTCACAGTGACGGCCCCACCGTGGTCCACTCCTGCGCACCGGACGTCCCGTTCGCCCTCCTGCGAAGGACCGGCGCGGCGGCGGTCTCCTTCGACTTCTCGCTCCTCACCGAGCGTGATGACGACACGATCGGAGAGGCGGTGGAAGCGGGTACCCGGCTCTTCGCAGGTGTCGTACCGGGCACGGACGGCCCATTGTCAGACCCTGCCGGTAGCGTCATGGGTGTCAGGACGCTGTGGCGCAGGCTGGGGCTGCAACCGGGACTTCTCGCGGAGGCGGTCACCCTCACGCCGTCGTGCGGACTCGCGGGGGCTTCCCCGGACTACGCACGCAAGGCACTCGCCCACTGCGTCCGGGCGGCGAGATCCCTCGCGGACAACCCAGAGTAACGGGAGGACAACACGGTGGCCGGCGACAAGCAAGCGGAGACGACGGTGCCCGCCGAGGCACGGGAGAAGCACGCGAAGCTCGCTGAGCAGATCGAGGAGCACCGCTTCCGGTACTACGTGAAGGACGCTCCGGTCATCAGCGATGCGGAGTTCGACAAGCTCCTGCGCTCCCTGGAGGCGCTGGAGGAGGATTACTCCGAGCTGCGCACGCCGGACTCCCCGACCCAGAAGGTCGCGGGCGCGTACGAGACGGAGTTCACCTCCGTCGAGCACCGCTCGCGCATGCTCTCCCTGGACAACGCCTTCAGCGACGAGGAGCTGGCCGCCTGGGCCGAGCGCGTCGCCAGGGACGTCGGCGGCCCGGGCTACCACCTCCTGTGCGAGCTCAAGGTCGACGGCCTCGCCGTCAACCTCACCTACGAGCGGGGCCGTCTCACGCGCGCGGCGACCCGCGGCGACGGCCGCACGGGCGAGGACATCACCCCCAATGTCCGTACGATCGCAGAGATTCCGGACAGGCTGGGCGGTGACCGCGTCCCCGACCTCGTGGAGGTCCGCGGCGAGGTCTACTTCCCGATGGAGAAGTTCGAGGAGCTCAACGCCCGTCTGGTGGAGGCCGGCGACAAGCCCTTCGCCAACCCGCGCAACGCGGCGGCCGGTTCACTGCGCCAGAAGGACCCCCGCGTCACCGCCACCCGCCCGCTCCACATGGTCGTCCACGGCATCGGCGCCCTGGAGGGCTTCGAGGGCCTCACCCGGCTCTCCCAGGCCTACGACCTCCTGAAGACCTGGGGCCTGCCCACCTCCCGGCACAACAAGGTGGTCGACGGGCTCGACGGCGTACGGGAGTTCATCGCCTACTACGGCGAGAACCGCCACTCCGTGGAGCACGAGATCGACGGAGTCGTCGTCAAGCTGGACGAGATCCCGCTCCAGGGACGCCTCGGCTCCACCTCCCGCGCGCCGCGCTGGGCGATCGCATACAAGTACGCGCCGGAGGAGGTCAACACCAAGCTCATCAACATCCGGGTGGGCGTGGGCCGCACGGGCCGGGTCACTCCGTACGCCCAGGTCGAACCGGTCACGGTGGCCGGCTCCGAGGTCGAGTTCGCCACCCTGCACAACCAGGACGTCGTCAAGGCCAAGGGCGTCCTCATCGGCGACACGGTGGTGCTGCGCAAGGCCGGTGACGTCATCCCGGAGATCCTCGGCCCGGTCGTCGACCTGCGCGACGGCAGCGAGCGCGAGTTCGTGATGCCGGCCGAGTGCCCCGAGTGCGGTACGGCGCTGAGGCCCATGAAGGAGGGCGACGTCGACCTGCGCTGCCCCAACGCCCGTACCTGCCCGGCCCAGTTGCGTGAGCGGCTGTTCTACCTGGCGGGCCGCAAGGCGCTGGACATCGAGCACTTCGGCTACGTCGCCGCGGCCGCGCTCACCAAGCCGCTGGAACCGGAGGATCCGCCACTCGTGGACGAGGGCGACCTGTTCGACCTCACGATCGAGCAGCTGCTGCCCATCAAGGCGTACGTCCTCGACCAGGACAGCGGTCTGCCCAAGCGCGACCCGAAGACCGGCGAGGAGAAGGTCGCCACGGTCTTCGCCAACCAGCAGGGCGAGCCGAAGAAGAACGCGGTTGCCATGCTGGAGAACATCGCCGCGGCCAAGGAGTGCTCGCTCGCGCGCATCCTCACGGGCCTGTCGATCCGTCACGTCGGTCCGGTCGCCGCCGAGGCGCTGGCCCGCGAGTTCCGGTCGATCGAGCGCATCGAGCAGGCCGGCGAGGAGGAGCTGGCGAACACCGACGGCGTCGGTGGAATCATCGCCGCCTCCCTCAAGGAATGGTTCGCCGAGGAGTGGCACCAGGAGATCCTCCGCAAGTGGCGTGCCGCGGGCGTGCGCATGGAGGAGGAGAGCTCGGGCGAGGACGAAGGACCGCGCCCGCTCGAAGGGCTGACCGTCGTGGTCACCGGCACTCTCGAGCACTTCACCCGCGACGGCGCGAAGGAGGCGCTGCAGAGCCGCGGAGCGAAGGTAACCGGTTCCGTTTCGAAGAAGACATCTTTCGTTGTCGTAGGTGACAATCCTGGGTCGAAATACGACAAGGCGATGCAGGTCAAAGTGCCTGTTCTCAACGAGGACGGCTTCAACGTCCTGCTGGAACAGGGACCGGACGCGGCGGCCGAAGTTGCGCTTCCTGCAGGGGAATAGCGATTGAAGGCCACCCGATCGGCGCATACCAGATGCATACGGGTGGCCGGGGTTCATTCGGGCAACCGTCTACGACCGCTGCCCGTGGAAGCCTTCTGCGGCCTACTGTTGAGGTGTGCACCTGCCGTGCCCAGCTGCGGTTGGGGCATCCCCTTGCTCTTGACGAGCAAGGGGAAGGGTTTTCCAACGCGGTGCCGTTGACGGATGTCGGGCAACGGGCCGCGTGGCGTGGGCACCGCCGGCTGTGAGAGGGACGGGAATGGAACCGACCGAGAGCGCCGCCCCTGACTCACGGCTGCGCCGGGTCACCGGCGCATGGCGGGCGAGCCGGTGGGCCGGGCGGCCTTCGCAGCGTCCGGGTGCGCAGGGCCGCGCCACCGGACAGTACACCGTGACGGACGGGCGCGCCCCGCACCTCACCGCCGACCACCCTCCCGGACTTCCGGACCCGGAACACGAACGGCGCATGTCCTGGCCCGCGCTGCCCGCGGCGGTCGTCGCGGCAGCCGCCTTCGTCCTCGGCGCCGGCTTCTACCGCGGCTTCACCGGGCCCCACGCGCTCTTCCCGGCCGGTACCGTCGGCTGGTCCTTCGCCGTGCTGACCGGCATCATCGTCGGCCACCTGGTCATGCTCGGCCGCGCCCGCTGGTGGGGCGGCACCGGCTCGGGTGCCGCCCTCACCCTCGCCGTCCTGCTGCTGTACGGCTGGATGCCTGCCGGAATGGTCAGCCTCACCGTGGTCGTGCTGGTCGGCACAGCCCGGCGCAACCGCTGGCGCCAGGGCGTGCTGCACGGCTCGGTGGACATCCTCGGCATCGGAGCCGGAGCCCTGGTGCTGGGCGCCTTCGGACGCGTGCCGTCCGTGGAGAAACCCTGGAACCCCGACGCCTGGACCCTCAGCACCGCGCCCGAGGTGATGCTGGTCGCCGTCGCCTACCTCCTGGTCACCCGCACCCTCCTGTGGTACCTGCACGCCCCGCGCCACGGCGGACTGCCCACCGTCGCCCGTACCGCCCTGGCCAGACAGGGCCTGGTCGCGGTCGCGCTGCTCGGCATCGCCCCGCTGGTCTGCGTGGTCGCCGTCGCCCAGCCGGTGCTGCTGCCGCTGTTCGCCATCCCGCTGATCGCCCTCGACTCCACCCTGTGGATTGCCCGCGCCCGGGCCGAGGAGCAGCTGCGCGACCCGCTGACCGGGCTGCCCAACCGGCAGTGGCTCCTTGAGCGCATCTGGACCGCGCTGGACGACGCCGAACGCATCGGCGCCCGCGCCGCCCTGATGCTGATCGACCTCGACCGCTTCCGCTCGGTCAACGACACCCTGGGCCACCTCGCCGGTGACCGGCTGCTCCTGCAGATAGCCGACCGGCTGCGCCTCGCGCTGCCCCGCGGAGCGGAGGCCGCGCGGCTCGGCGGTGACGAGTTCGCCGTTTTACTCCCGGTGGCCGACTCCACGACCTCCGCGACCCGGGTCGCCCGGAGCCTGGTCGCCGCACTCAGCTCCCCGCTCGACCTGGACGGGCTCACCCTCGTGCTGGAGGCCAGCGCGGGTGTCGCCGTCTTCCCGGACCACGCGCTGGACGCCGAGGGGCTGCTGCGGCGGGCGGACGTGGCGATGTACCAGGCGAAGCGGGACCGTACGGGCGTCGAGGTGTACGAGTCCAAGCGGGACTCCAACACACCGGACCGGCTGGGCCTGCTCGGCGATCTGCGCCGGGCGCTGGACGCGCACGAGGTGCAGCTGCACTACCAGCCCAAGGTCCGCTTCGACGGACAGGTCGCGGGCCTTGAGGCCCTGGTCCGGTGGGTGCATCCCGAGCGCGGGAAGGTGCCGCCGGACGAGTTCATAGCGATCGCCGAGTCCTCGGGGCTGATGCCCCATCTCACGGAGTACGTCCTGGAGACGGCGCTGGCGCAGGTGGCCCGGTGGCGGGCGCAGGGCCTGCATGTTCCGGTCGCGGTCAACGTCTCCCCGCGTGACGTCCACACCCCCGGTTTCGCGGGCTCCGTCGCCGCCCGGCTGGCCCGGCACGGAGTCCCGGCGGGAGCGCTCCAACTGGAGATAACGGAACACGTCCTGCTCGAGGACCCCCAGCGCGCCGCCGACACACTGGCCGGCCTCACCGGTCACGGCGTGAAGATGTCCCTGGACGACTTCGGCACCGGCTACTCCTCCCTGGTACATCTGCGGCGGCTGCCGGTGAGCGAGCTGAAGATCGACCGCTCCTTCGTGGCCCGCCTCGCCGTCGACGCGGAGGACGCGGAGATCGTCCGCTGCACGGTCGACCTCGCCCATTCCCTCGGTCTGCTGGTCGTCGCGGAGGGCGTCGAGGACGACGAGACCTGGGAGCGGCTGCGGGACCTCGGCTGTGACGCCGTACAGGGGTGGCTGGTCGCAGCCGCGATGCCGGCGGAGGAGACGACGGCGTGGCTGCGGGCGCGGGGTTCGCGGGGCTGGCAGCGTCCTCGCGCGGCCCTGCCGGCCGCTGCGACCGACGAGTAGTTCTCCCACCGGCCCACCCGTGGGGCCGGTGGGACACTCGCCTCACGGCCAAAGGCCTGCGCGAGTTCCGGGACGGGCGCAGTCGACCCCCGTCGGCCCCATGGGCCTAGGGTCCGGGAAACCGTTTCACGGTCACCGGCCCCCGCCCCATAGGATTGGGGACTGGCGTCACATTTCCGCCTGCCGCACGACGCCTGGCACGCACGCTCGCCGCGTTGCCGAATCGCCCACGTGGTTCCGCCACGAGGGCGCTCCGGCGCCTTGCGATCGCATGCACCAGACGCCGCGCGGCCCGCCCTCCGGGCGGAACGGCGGACATGTGACGCCGGCCCCCGGCCCCAAACCACACACACTCACCCCAGAGGAACGCTGCATGCCTGGCATCACGCGCGAGGAGGTCGCCCACCTCGCCCGGCTGGCGCGTCTGGAGCTGAAGCCCGAAGAGCTCGAACACTTCGCGGGACAGCTGGACGACATCATCGGCGCGGTGGCCCGCGTCAGCGAGGTCGCCGACCAAGACGTACCGCCGACCTCGCACCCGCTGCCGCTGACGAACGTCATGCGCAAGGACGAGGTCCGTCCCTCGCTCACCCCCGAGCAGGCGCTCTCCGGCGCCCCGGCCCAGGAGCAGCAGCGTTTCAAGGTGCCGCAGATCCTGGGGGAGGACTAACCGCCATGACGGAACACGTCAACATCATCAAGCTCACGGCTGCCGAGACCGCCGCGAAGATCGCCTCCGGCGAGCTCACGGCCGTCCAGGTCACCGAGGCCCACCTGGCCCGTATCGAGGCCGTCGACGAGAAGGTGCACGCCTTCCTGCACGTCGACCGCGAGGGCGCGCTGGCCCAGGCCCGTGCCGTCGACGAGAAGCGGGAGCGGGGCGAGAAGCTCGGACCCCTCGCCGGTGTGCCGCTCGCGCTCAAGGACATCTTCACCACCGAGGGCATCCCGACGACCGTCGGTTCGAAGATCCTCGAGGGCTGGATCCCGCCGTACGACGCGACTCTCACCAAGAAGCTGAAGGCCGCCGACGTCGTCATCCTCGGCAAGACCAACATGGACGAGTTCGCCATGGGGTCGTCGACGGAGAACAGCGCCTTCGGGCCCACCGGCAACCCGTGGGACCTCACCCGCATCCCCGGCGGCTCCGGCGGCGGCTCCTCCGCCGCGCTCGCCTCCTTCCAGGCCCCCCTCGCCATCGGCACCGACACCGGCGGCTCCATCCGTCAGCCGGCCGCCGTCACCGGCACGGTGGGCGTGAAGCCGACGTACGGGGCGGTCTCCCGCTACGGCATGGTCGCTTTCTCCTCCTCCCTCGACCAGGGCGGGCCCTGCGCCCGTACGGTCCTGGACGCGGCGCTCCTGCACGAGGTCATCGCCGGGCACGACCCGCTCGACTCGACGTCCATCGACGCGCCCGTCCCGCCGGTCGTCGAGGCCGCGCGCAACGGCAGCGTCGAGGGCCTGCGCGTCGGCGTCGTCAAGCAGTTCCGCGGCGAGGGCTACCAGGCCGGCGTCATCCAGCGGTTCGACGAGTCCGTCGCGCTGCTGAAGGAGCTGGGTGCCGAGATCGTCGAGCTGGACTGCCCGTCCTTCGACCTCGCGCTGTCGGCGTACTACCTGATCGCGCCGAGCGAGTGCTCCTCGAACCTCGCCCGGTTCGACGGCCTGCGCTACGGACTGCGGACCGGCGACGACGGCTCGCACTCCGCCGAGGAGGTCACCTCCCTCACCCGTGAGGCGGGCTTCGGCCCCGAGGTGAAGCGCCGCATCATGCTCGGCACGTACGCGCTGTCCAGCGGCTACTACGACGCCTACTACGGCTCCGCCCAGAAGGTCCGCACGCTCATCACGCGCGACTTCGAGAAGGCCTTCGAGCAGGTCGACGTCATCGTCTCGCCGACCACCCCGACCACCGCCTTCCCGATCGGCGAGCGCGCCGACGACCCGATGGCGATGTACCTGGCCGACCTCTGCACCATCCCCACGAACCTCGCGGGCAACGCGGCCATGTCGCTGCCCTGCGGTCTGGCCCCGGAGGACAACCTCCCGGTCGGCCTGCAGATCATCGCTCCGGCGCTGAAGGACGACCGTCTTTACAAGGTCGGCGCAGCCGTCGAGGCCGCCTTCGTGGAAAGGTGGGGGCACCCGCTCCTCGAGGAGGCTCCGTCGCTGTGACCAAGACACTGACCAAGGCCAAGGACTTCAAGAAGTCCAAGTCCGGTACGTACGTGTCCATCGCCACCACCGCCTTCGGCGCGCTGGGTGTCGCCAAGCGGATCAAGAAGGCACGTTCCGAGCAGGACACGCTGCGGCTGATCGACGCGACCGTGGCCGCCGTCGGGATCGTCACCGGTCTCGCCGTCCTGTACCGCGAGTTGAAGCGGCTGGGCGACGACGACGTCCTGCTGGGCTGAGAGGGAAGTTTCACCGTGACCACCACGACCGACCTGGAGTCGTACGAGGACGCGCTGGCGTCGTACGACCCCGTCATGGGCCTCGAGGTCCATGTCGAACTCGGCACCAAGACCAAGATGTTCTGCGGCTGTTCGACCGAGCTCGGTCAGGACGCCAACACGCAGACCTGCCCCACCTGCCTCGGCCTGCCCGGCTCGCTGCCGGTCGTCAACGCGACCGGCGTCGAGTCCGCGATCAAGATCGGTCTCGCGCTGAACTGCGAGATCGCCGAGTGGTGCCGCTTCGCCCGGAAGAACTACTTCTATCCGGACATGCCGAAGAACTTCCAGACCTCCCAGTACGACGAGCCGATCGCCTTCAACGGCTACCTCGACGTACAGCTGGAGGACGGCGAGACCTTCCGTGTGGAGATCGAGCGCGCCCACATGGAGGAGGACACCGGGAAGTCGACCCACGTGGGCGGCGCGACCGGCCGTATCCATGGCGCCTCGCACTCGCTGCTCGACTACAACCGGGCCGGCATCCCGCTCATCGAGATCGTCACCAAGCCGATCGTCGGCGCGGGCGACCGTGCCCCCGAGGTGGCGAAGGCGTACGTCCGTGAGCTGCGCGAGGTCATCAAGGCGCTCGGTGTGTCGGAAGCCCGGATGGAAATGGGGCAGATGCGCTGCGACGTGAACCTCTCGCTGATGCCCAAGGGCAGCGAGAAGTTCGGCACGCGCTCCGAGACGAAGAACGTCAACTCGCTGCGGTCCGTGGAGCGCGCGGCCCGTTTCGAGATCCAGCGGCACGCGGCCGTGCTGAACAGCGGCGGCACGATCATCCAGGAGACCCGCCACTTCCACGAGGACACCGGGTCGACGACCTCGGGCCGGGTGAAGGAAGAGGCCGAGGACTACCGGTACTTCCCCGAGCCGGACCTGGTGCCGGTGGCCCCCTCGCGCGAGTGGGTCGAGGAGATCCGGGCGGCGCTCCCCGAGATGCCGCTGGCCCGCCGTACCCGGCTGCTCGCCGAGTGGGGCATCTCCGCCACCGACATGCAGGCGATCCTCAACGCCGGAGCGCTGGACCCGATCGTCGCGACGATCGACGCGGGTGCCGACGCGGCCTCCGCCCGCAAGTGGTGGATGGGTGAACTGGCGCGCAGCGCCAACGAGTCCGGCACCTCGCTCGACGAGCTGGCGATCACGCCGGAGCAGGTCGCCCGGGTCACCGCGCTGGTCAACTCCGGTGATCTGAACGACAAGCTGGCCCGCCAGGTCATCGAGGGCGTTCTCGCGGGCGAGGGCACCCCGGACGAGGTCGTCGACAAGCGCGGTCTGAAGGTCGTCTCCGACGACTCGGCGCTGGGTACGGCCGTCGACGAGGCCATCGCCGGCAACCCGGGCATCGCCGACAAGATCCGCGGCGGCAAGGTGGCCGCGGCTGGCGCCCTGGTCGGCGCGGTCATGAAGGCGACCCGCGGTCAGGCCGACGCGGCCCGCGTCAAGGAGCTGATCCTGGAGAAGCTCGGCGTCAGCGAGGGCTGAGCATGCCGGTCTCGGGGGCTGCGCCGGTACGCCGGCGCAGCCCCCGAGCCATGTCACCGGTTCGACTGAGGTGACAGAGTTCTCGTTACTGTCCTGTGATCTGCCTCCCACTCGTGTGAATAAGTCCACGACTGGCATAAACGATCACTTCTGCCTGCAAGAGTGGTCTTCGCATTACTCATGCGTTCTTTGCGGGCTGTTCATCTTGTGAACGACTGTTCCCGGTCAAAGATCCACAAATCCACCTGGGAGCACGTTCGTGGCAGCCCTTGCACGTTGGTGTGTTCGACACCGCCTCGTCGCGGTACTGCTGTGGCTTCTCGCATTCGGCGGGGTGAGCGCGGCCGCCGCCGTCACCGGCTCGGCGTACTCGAACGACTACGAGGCTCCCGGCACCGAGTCCGGCCGGGCCATGCAACTGCTGCAGGACGGCTTCCCCGGGTACGGCGGCGACAGTGACACCGTTGTCTGGCGCACCACGTCCGGCACCGTCCGCGCCGCCGACGTCGAACAGACGATGACCGAGACCCTGGACAAGATCGCGGACCTGCCGGGCATCGCGTCCGTCGCCGGCCCCTACGACGGCCAGGGCACGGGCCGGGTCAGCGCCGACGGGCACACCGCGTACGCCACGATCACCTTCGACCACCGGGCCGAGGACATCAAGAAGCCCGAGGCCGAGGCCGTCGTGCGCACGGCCGAGGCGGCCCGGGCCGACGGCCTCCAGGTGGAGCTGGGCGGCAGCGCCATCGGGCTCACCGAGTCCGCGGGCGGACACCTCGCCGAGGTGGTCGGCGTGGTCGTCGCCGCCGCCGTCCTGTTCCTCGCCTTCGGTTCCCTCGCCGCCTCGATGCTGCCCATCGCGACCGCGCTGGTCGGCGTGGGCACCGCCTACGGCGCGATCGTGCTGCTCGGACATGCCATGACCGTCGCCGACTTCGCGCCCATGCTCGGCATGCTGATCGGGCTCGGCGTCGGCATCGACTACGCGCTGTTCATCGTCACCAGACACCGACGCGGACTCAAACGCGGGCTGTCCGTCACCGAGGCGGTCACGGGCGCCGTGGCGACCACGGGACGCGCCGTGGTCTTCGCGGGTGCCACGGTGTGCATCGCCCTGCTGGGGATGCTGATCCTCAGACTCGGCTTCCTCAACGGCGTCGCGATCGCCGCCTGTCTGACGGTCGTCCTGACGGTCGCGGCCTCCGTCACCCTGCTGCCCGCCCTGCTGTCCTTCATCGGCCCGCGCGCCCTGAGCCGGCGCGACCGGCGCCATCTGGAGGAGCACGGTCCGCAACCGGAGCTGCCGACCGGCTTCGCCCACCGCTGGTCGGCCTTCGTGGAACGCCACCCCAAGGTGCTCGGCATCGTCGCGCTGGCCGTCATGACCGTCCTCGCACTGCCCACCCTCTCCCTCCACCTGGGTACCTCCGACCAGGGCAACGACCCGAAGGCATCCACCACCAGGCAGGCGTACGACCTCCTCGCCGACGGTTTCGGGCCCGGCGTGAACGGACCGCTGACCGTGGTGACGCGCGTCGACGGCGCCGAGGACAAGCTCGCCCTCGACAACCTCGACGCCACCGTCCGCACCACCGAGGGTGTGGCGTCGGTGACGCCGGTGACTTACAACACCGGCGGCGACACCGCGTACTTCACGATCGTCCCCGGGTCGGCACCCCAGTCGCAGAAGACCAGCGACCTGGTCGACCGGCTGCGCACCGAGGTGCTGCCACGCGCCGAGACCGGCACCTCGCTCGACCTGCACGTCGGCGGTGTGACGGCGAGCTACGACGACTTCGCCGCCGTCATCGTCGGCAAGCTGCCCCTGTTCGTGGGCGTCGTCATCGGCCTCGGCTGTCTGCTCCTGCTGCTCGCCTTCCGGTCCATCGGCATCCCCGTGAAGGCCGCCGCGATGAACGTCGCCGCGGTCGCCGCCGCCTTCGGCGTCGTCGTCGCGATCTTCCAGTGGGGCTGGGGGAGCGAGCTGCTGGGCCTCGGCCGCGCGGGTCCCATCGAGCCCTTCCTTCCCGTGATCATGGTCTCCGTGCTCTTCGGGCTCTCCATGGACTACCAGGTCTTCCTGGTCAGTCGGATGTACGAGGAGTGGCTGGAGACCGGCGACAACAGGCGCGCCGTCCGCGTCGGGCTCGCCGAGACCAGCCGGGTGATCAACTCCGCCGCGGTCATCATGATCTCGGTCTTCCTCGCCTTCGTCCTCAGCGGCGACCGGGTGATCGCCATGTTCGGCATCGCGCTCGCCTCCGCGGTCGCCCTCGACGCCTTCGTGCTGCGCACCCTGCTGGTACCGGCCCTCATGCACCTGCTCGGCGGCGCCAACTGGTGGCTGCCCCGCTGGCTCGACCAGCGCCTGCCCCGCATCAGCATCGAACCGCCCGAGGCCCGTGCGGCCCATGAGAGGCTGGCCGCGGCGACGGACGCCGAGGTGGCGGACGTACTGGCGAAGGGGCAGGACGAGGATGTACGCGATACCTCTGGGTGACGATGCCGAACTGCGTCCCCTGGAGCCGTGGCACGCCGAGGAGTTCCTGGCGCATCTGGAGCGCGGACGGGACTTCATCGGACAGTTCATCGCCTTCGGTTCCAAGGCCGTCGACGTGCCCTCCGCGCGGGAGGTGCTCCAGCGGTACGCCGACATGCGCGCCGCCGACACCGGCTCGTTGCACGGCATCCGGCTGGACGGAAAGCTCGTGGGTGGCGTGCTCACGCTGAACTTCGACGCGGAGACCCAGAACGCCGAGGTCGGCTGCTGGCTGGAGCCCGCGGCGACGGGCCGCGGACTGGTCACCCGGGCGATGCGGGTGCTCATCGACTGGGTGGTCGAGGAGCGTGGCATCCACCGCATCGAGTGGGTCGCCGCCTCGGGAAACGTACCCAGCCTGAACGTCGCCCGGCGCCTCGGAATGACCCGCGATGGGGTACGGCGCCAGGCGCACCCCTATGGTGGGGAGCGGCACGACCTCGAGGTGTGGTCGATCCTCGCCCCGGAGTGGCGCGCAGCACGCGCGCGTGCCGCACACAACGATGAGTAACGATCCGTAAGCAGGGGCCTCCACGATCGCCTCGACGATCATTAAGAGACCTCTCAGACAGCGTCCGTACGGTGCGAGGTATGGGAACCACCAAGACTGATGACGAGGCCCGCACGACCGAGGCCACCGAAGTGAAGCCCGACGAGGAGACGGTGGACGCCACCGCAGCCGAGGAGACCCCCGAGGAGGCGACCGCCGAGGCAGACCTTGTCGGGAGCGACGGCGGCGACCGGGAGCCCTCCGGCGTGGGCCAGGGTGCCGGGGCCGTCGTCTCCGCCGCGCTCGGCGTCATCTCGCTGACCGGCAGCTGGGTCGGCACCGTCGCCTCCGCGCGCCAGACGCTCGTCGGCCAGATGCACGCGCAGACCGCGCAGTCCTCCAATGTCGCCAAGCTGCTCAAGGAGGGCTACGGCGACGCCTGGAAGGCCACCGCGTTCTGGGGCGGCGCCTTCGCGCTCCTCGCGCTGATCGTCGGTGTCGTGGTGCTCGCCCGTCCCGCCTTCGGTGCTCCCGGCAAGCCGCAGCCGGCCTGGATCAAGTCGGTCGCCTGGGGCGGTGTCGCGCTCGGCGTCATCGGTCTGCTGCTGGCCGTCCTGAAGTACACCGACGTCCTGCTCGGCCTGCCGTCCACCGGCTGAACCACCACCGCATCACCGCAGGTCCTGAGGGGTCTTAGGGCATCCGTAAGCACCTTACGGAGCTCCTGAGGCCCCTCACGCACATCTAAGGCCCCCGGCGGGCCCGAAGATGCGGAACTCTCCCGATGTGGCGCACCCCCCTTGGAGACGAAGGTTGAGGCATCGCAGCAAGCGAAGCCCGAAAACCGCCGCTCACAAGGGACACACCATGTACGAGTACGAGATCTCCCAGTACCGCTCCGCCGAACTGATCCGCCAGGCCGAGCAGGAGCGGCTGGCCCGCGAGGTCGTCCGCGGCCGCCGTGCCGCCCGCCACGGGGCCACCCGCCATGCCGCCGAGGAGGAAAGCCATAGCCGGGGTCTTCGCCGGCTCCGGTCCGCCCGCGCGGCGTGAGCGCGGCAAGCGCCGGCCGGCCGCAACCAGTCCGTCCGGCGCTTGAGGACGAGGCTCCTTCAGGACCGGAGCGGGGGCCCGGGGGCGACAGCCCCCGGACGAAAACCGTTCCCACGCTGTCGGACCCTCATGCGATGCTCGGCGTCGTGGAGACCAGGTCCGTAAGCCCCGTGTTCGTCGGCCGAACAGAAGAACTCGACACCCTGAACGACGCCCTCGCCCAAGCCGCCGCAGGCACCCCCCAGGCCCTCCTGATCGGCGGCGAGGCCGGGGTCGGCAAGACCCGGCTGGTCGAGGAGTTCGCCACCGCGGCCTGCCGTGAGGGCGCCGTCGTCGCACTCGGCGGCTGTGTCGAGATCGGCGCCGACGGGCTGCCTTTCGCCCCCTTCTCCACCGCCCTGCGCGCCCTGCGCCGCGAACTGCCCGACCAGCTCGCCGCCGCGGCCGCCGGCCAGGAGGAGGAGCTCACCCGGCTCCTGCCCGAACTGGGCGAAGCCTCCGGAGGGCGGCACGACGAGGAGGGCATGGCCCGCCTCTTCGAACTCACCGCCCGCGTCCTGGAGCGCGTCGCCGCCGACCGGACCGTCGTCGTCGCCCTCGAAGACCTCCACTGGGCCGACGCCTCCACCCGCCACCTCCTCGCCTACCTCTTCTGCACCCTGCGCACCGGTCGCCTCGTCGTCCTCGCCACCTACCGCGCCGACGACATCCACCGCCGCCACCCGCTGCGCCCCCTGCTCGCGGAACTCGACCGGCTGCGCACCGTCCGCCGCGTCGAACTCGGCCGCTTCAACCGGGAGGAGGTCGGCCGCCAGATCGCCGGCATCCTCGCCGCCGAACCGGACCCCACCCAGGTCGACGACATCTTCGAACGCTCCGACGGCAACGCCTTCTTCGTCGAGGAACTCGCCGTCTGCGCCAGCGAGGGCTGCGGCACCGGCCTCACCGACTCCCTCCGCGACCTGCTCCTGGTCCGCGTCGAGGGCCTGCCCGAGATCGCCCAGCGGGTCGCCCGGATCGTCGCCGAGGGCGGCTCCACCGTCGAGTACCCGCTGCTCGCCGCCGTCGCCCAGCTCGCCGAGGACGACCTCATCGAAGCGCTGCGGGCCGCCGTGAACGCCAACATCCTGCTGGCCACCCCCGCCGGCGACGGCTACCGCTTCCGCCACTCCCTGGTCCGCGAGGCGGTCAGCGACGATCTGCTGCCCGGCGAGCGCTCCCGCCTCAACCGCCGCTACGCCGAGGCCCTGGAGGCCGACCCGGCGCTCGTCCCCGCCGACCAGCGCGTCATGCGCCTGGCCAGCTACTGGTACCACGCCCACAGTGCGGCCAAGGCCCTCCCCGCCGTCCTGGACGCCTCCGTCGAGGCCCGCTGCCGCCACGCCTACAGCGAGCAACTGCGGCTCCTGGAACGGGCGATGGAGCTGTGGGACACCGCCCCCGAGGACGTACGGGACCGGCTGCGCCCCATCGACTACACCGAGGTCTACCCTCCCCCACTGCCCGAAAGGCGTGGGGGGACCCCCAGCGGCTGCGACCCGGCCACCACACCCCTGCGCTATCTGGACCTGATGGCCGAGGCCGCGGTCGCCGGCCGGCTGTCCGGGGAACGCGAACGCGCCCTGAAGATCACCAAGCGGGCCCTGCACCTGCTGGAGGACGAGGGCGACCCCCTGCGCGCCGCCTGGTTCTGGGTGCAGCGCTCCCGTCTCGTGCAGGCCCTGGCCCGCGGCGACGGCTGGAAGGAACTCGGCACCGCCCAGGAGCTGGTCCGCGGCCTGCCGCCCTCCGAGGTCCACGCCGAGGTGCTCTCCACCGCCGCCGCCTGGTCGATGCTCCGCGAACCCGGCCCCGAGGCCCTCTCGTCGGCCGAGCGCGCCGTCGAGTACGCGCGCATGGTCGGCGCCCGCGAGATCGAGCTCAACGCCCGCCTCACCTACGGCGGCCTGATGGTCGACGCGGGTTCCGTCGAGGCGGGTCTCGCCGAGATGCACGAGGTCAAGGACCGGGCCCTGGAGGAGGGCGTCTCGTACGTCGCCGGTCGCGCCTACGTCAATCTGGCCGCCGAACTGGACGCGGTCGGCCGCACCCGGGAAGCCGTTGCCCTCCTCCAGGAAGGCCTCGTCTACACCAGGAGGTTCGGCCAACTGGACTCCGAGGCCTGGGTGTGGGCCAACCTCTCCGAGGCGCTCTACTCCCTGGGCCGCTGGGACGAGGCCGCCGACGCGGCGGCCGGCGCACTGCGCGTGGGACACGGCGCCAAGCCCCGGGGCAGCGGCGCCGGCTGTCTCGCGCACGTCGCCCTCGGCCGCGGCGACCTGCCCGAAGCAGCCCGCCAACTCGCCGCGGCCCGAAGCTACTTGGGCACGCACGATCCCATGCCTCAGCACACCCTCCCCCTCTCCCGCATCGAGATCGGCGTGGCCGCCGGCGAGGGCCGTCTCCTCGACGCGCGGGCCGAACTCGCCCGCGCCCTGGTCTGCGGCATCCCGCCCGGCACCCAGCGCTACGGCTGGCCGCTGCTGCTCGCCGCCGCCACCGCCGAGGCCGACGCCCAGGCCCTGCCCGCGGCGGCACAGGGCCGCGCCGACGCCCTCGAACGGCTCCGCGAGGCCGTCAAGAAGACCACCACCGACACCCCCATCTGGCTCGCCCACGAGCAGTGGGTCCGCGCCGAACTCGCCCGCGCCGAGGGCCGCGACACCACCGACACCTGGTCGGACGTGGTCACCTGTTTCGAAGCCCTGGACCGACCCTACGACCTCGCCCGCGTCCGCCACCGGCTGGCCGAGGCCCTTCTCGCCTCGGGCGGCGACGACGAGCGCGACCGCGCCACCGAACTGCTGCGCCTGGCCCACACGGTGGCCGAGCACCTCGGCGCCCGCCCCCTTGCCGACGCCGTCGTCCTGCTCGCCCAGCGGGCCCGCCTCGCCCTGAAGCGCTTCCCGGACCGGCGGCCCGCCGACCCTGCGGAGGCGCTCGGCCTCACCGGGCGGGAACGCGACGTCCTGCGCCTGGTCGCCGCCGGCCGCACCAACCGCCAGATAGCCGAGGAACTCTTCATCTCCCCGAAGACCGCCAGCGTCCATGTGTCGAACATTCTGGGCAAGCTCGGCGTCTCAGGAAGAGGAGAGGCGGCGGCGGTGGCGCATCGACGGGGACTCTTCCCGCCGGGGGACGGCGACCGGTTGATCGCCGGATGACTCGGCAGCTGGAGGGAAAGCGATGTTCAACGTCTTCGAGGAACTCTTCGCACCCGGCCGCAAACACACGCGCGACGAGAAGAAGAGGCTGGAACTGACCCGCGAGGACGTCGGCGACAACGACCCCGGACGCGGGCCGATAGACCTCGAGTCCGGGAAGGTCGTCGTACGACCGCCCCGGCAGGAGGACGGCACGGACGCTGCTGAGGAGTGATCCTCAGCTCACCTGCAGCTCCAGTATTCGGTCGTCGCCGGACTTCGGGTCTCCTCGGCCGTCCGTGTTGCTCGTCGTCAGCCACAGCTTGTCGCCGCCGGCCGGGACCACGGTCCGAAGGCGGCCGTACTTGCCCTGCAGAAAGGGCTGCGGACCGGCCGAGGCCGCCGTGCCCTTCAGGGGGATGCGCCACAGGCGTTGGCCCTTCAGCCCCGCCATCCAGATCGAACCCTCGGCGTAGGCGATGCCGCTGGGGGAGGCGTCGTCCGTGTGCCACTGAGCCAGCGGGTTGTGGTACTCGAGGTCGGACGACCTGCCCTCGGCGTCCGGCCAGCCGTAGTTGTCGCCCGGCTTGATCGCGTTCAGCTCGTCCCAGGTGTCCTGGCCGAACTCCGAGGCGAACAGGCGCTGTTCGGGGTCCCAGGCCAGGCCCTGGACGTTGCGGTGACCGTAGGTGTAGACGGGGGAGTCCGGGAAGGGGTTGCCGGGAGCCGGGGCGCCGTCCGGGGTGAGACGGAGGATCTTGCCGCCCAGGGACTTCTTGTCCTGGGCCAGGCCCCGGTTTCCGCTCTCGCCGGTGCCTGCGTACAGCATCCTGTCCGGGCCGAAGGCGATCCGGCCGCCGTTGTGGATGCGGCCCTTGGGGATGCCCTTGAAGATCGTGTCCGGTGCGCCCAGCTGTTCACCGGCCGGCTTCTTCGCGTCGTACAGCAGGCGGACGATGCGGTTGTCCGAGGCCGAGGTGAAGTACGCGTAGATCATGCGGTCCGCGGTGAAGTCCGGGGAGAGCGCGATGCCGAGGAGGCCGCCCTCTCCGGCGGGGGACACCCCGGACACCTTGCCCAGCTCGGTCTTCCTGCCGGTCCTCTCGTCGACCTTCGTGATCGTCCCCTCGTCCCGGGAGGAGACGAGCAGGCCCCCGCCGGGCAGCCGGGCGAGGCCCCACGGGGTCTTCAGGCCCGTGGCGACCGTGCGCAGCACCTTGACGGAGCCCTTGGCGGGCGGGGCCTGTTCGGCCGCTTGCCGCGAAGGGGACGAGTTCGCAGCGCCCGGCCTTGTTCTGTCACCGCCGCCCCCGGAGCCTCCGCCGGAGGAACAGCCCGCCGTCAGCAGGAGCGCGGTCGTGGCCAGCAGGGCCGGCACAGCTCGTCGTAGCACGATCCTGGTCCCTTCGGGCGGCGGTCCAGCGGCAGCTTCTCCTTGTCCTGCACCGCCCGCGTCTCACAGGTTCCCAGTCCATGAATCCCGAATCTCCGCCGTCGCGGCCACCCGCCCGGTTTCGGTCTCCCGACCGCGGCCCCTCAGTCCCAGGACCCCCGCGCCCCCGGCAGTCCCGCCACCTCGGCGAGGTCCTCCGGGGTCAGGCGGAGGGCCGCGGACGCGGCGTTCTCCGTTGCCCAGTGCTCGTGTTTGGTGCCCGGGACCGGCACCACGTGCCGTCCCTGGGCCAGCACCCAGGCCAGGGCCACCTGGGCGGGCGTGACCTCGTCGCCGTGCCGGGCCGCGATCCGGCGCAGGCCGGCCACGATCGGCTGGTTCGCGGCCATCATCTCCGCGGTGAAACGGGGGTGACGGGCCCGCACGTCGTCCGGTTCGAACCCCTGGCCGGGGGTGAGCGTGCCGGTCAGGAAGCCGTTGCCGAGCGGCATCGCGGCCAGCAGGCCGACGTCACGCGCCTCGCACCACGGCAGCAGCGATTCCAGCGCCTCCGGCGACCACACCGACAGCTCGGCCTCCACCGCGCTCACCGGGAAGACCTGCTGGACGCGCTGGAGTTGCCTGATCGTCGCGTCGTGCAGTCGGCCGCCGGAGCGCCGGCCGCCGCGGGCGCCCACCGCGCACAACCCCAACGCCCTTACCTTTCCGGCCTGGACGAGCTCCGCCATCGCGCCCCACGTCTCCTCCACCGGGACCTCCGGATCCTCGCGGTGCAGCTGGTAGAGGTCGATGACATCCGTCTGCAGACGCCTCAGGGACGCGTCGCAGGCGCGCTTCACATAGCCGGGGCGGCCGTTGGCCACGATGTGCTGCTCGCCCACCAGCAGGCCGACCTTCGTCGACACGAAGGCGTCCTGGCGGCGCTCCTTCAACACCCGCCCCACCAACAGCTCGTTGGTGAACGGGCCGTACATGTCGGCCGTGTCCAGGAGCGTCGAGCCCGCGTCCAGCGCCCGGTGCACCGTCCTGAGCGACGCGTCGCCCCGCTGCCGCGACCCGCTGTACGCCCAGCTCATCGGCATGCACCCGAGTCCGACGGCCCCCACCGCGAGTGCCCCCGCGCCGATCGTCCTGCGCTCCACCTGCTCGTGACCCTCCCTCTCCTGGCCCCCCAACCTAACCTCTGCGCTCCCATGAACCTGACATAGCCTCCTGACATGACAGCTGACGTGTGGCTTTCCATCCCGCCCGACACCATCGAGGGGCTTCCCGAAGGCCCCAACTACCGCTTCTGGGACGGCGCCGACGACTTCCCCGCGGATCCCGCCGACTGCGTCTTCTACGTCGTCCCCTACATGAAGCCCGGTGATGTGGGCGTACGTCCGCTGCCCACGTTGAGCGGTGTGCAGGTCGTACAGACCCTGACGGCCGGAATCGACAGCCTGGAGCCGGGGCTGAAACACCTGCGTCCCGGCGTACAGGTGTGCAACGCGCGCGGGGTGCACGAGGCGAGCACCGCGGAGCTCGCGCTGACGCTGATCCTCGCTTCGCTGCGCGGCGTTCCCGACTTCGTGCGCGCCCAGGGCCGCGGGGAGTGGCTCGGCGGTGTCCGGCCCGCGCTGGCCGACAAGAACGTCCTCATCGTCGGGTACGGCTCGATCGGATCCGCCATCGAGGACCGGCTCGTTCCTTTCGAGGTGGCGCGGGTGGCGCGCGTCGCGCGCTCTGAGCGCACCACGGCGCGCGGCCCGGTGCATCCGCTCACCGATCTGCCCGCCCTGCTGCCGGAAGCGGATGTCGTCGTCCTCGTCACGCCTCTCACCGGGACCACCCGCGGCCTGGCCGGCGCCGACTTCCTCGCGCGCATGAAGGACGGCGCACTCCTCGTGAACGTCTCCCGCGGCCCCGTCGTCGACACCAAGGCCCTGCTCGCCGAAGTGGAGACCGGCCGCATCACCGCAGCCCTCGACGTCACGGACCCGGAGCCGCTGCCCCGCGAACACCCCCTGTGGCGCGCGCCAGGCGTCCTGATCAGCCCCCATGTCGGCGGCCCCACGTCGGCGTTCCTGCCGCGCGCCAAGCGACTGCTGGTGGACCAGTTGACCCGGTTCGTGAACCGGGAGCCGCTGCGCAACGTGATCCTTACGACAGGCGCAGACGGCGCGTGACCCCGACGACTTGAGCATCCCGTGCGCGCCCCGCGCGACGGGTGCAACGGGCGTGTAATCCGCTTCCGGTACCCTCCGCAACCTTGCGGACGCGGTCCGTGCTCATGTTCCCGCTGGTCGTCACGGAGCGTAGAGGAACTATGTCCCTGAGTGACGAGACTGGTGTATCGTCCCGAGCAGGGGCTGCGCCGCACCGTTCGGCGCTGGGGATGGAAATTCAGACTGTGAGGGGGGCGACGGGCGATGCACGGCCTATGGGCGAGCGATCCGACGCGACGGGGCCGCCGGAGGCGACTCTGGCGTACGGCCGCGCGCAGACGCGGTCACCACGGCAGTCACGGCTGCCGTCACAGCCATCACCACCGCAGGCACGGTCGCCGGGGGCATGCGCACCCAGCGCACCGGGAGCCGCGGGACCTGGGAGCGATGCGGACCGGGTGGGCCCGGTGAGTTCGCCCCCGCCGCCCACGACCACCCTCGGCGCAGCAGTGCGGGTGCAGCCCTCGCCGGGGACGCTGGTGCCCCGTCCGCCGGCCGCCGGCCGCGGACCAGGTCTGGTCCCCCAACTCGTTCTGGCCCTGGTGTGCGCGGGATACGCCGTCGGTTCCGCGTTCGGCTGGGGTTCGGACGAACTCTCGCTGATCATGGGTGACTTCGGACTGAGCGCCGCGGCCGGCACCGCCGCCGTGTCGCTGTTCCTGTACGCCCGTAGCCGCCGTGTCCGCTTTCGCCCCGCCTGGCTGCTGTTCGCCCTCTCCTCGGCCATGGCCGCTCTGGGCAACGGGGTCTGGGGGTGGTACGAGGTCGTCCTGGGGGAGCAGGTGCCCACTCCCAGCTATGCCGACCTGTTCTTCCTGTGCTTCGCGCCGCCCGCAATCGTGGGGCTCCTGGTGCTCGCCAAGCGGCCGGTGACCAAGGCCGGCTGGGTGTGCCTCGCGCTCGACGCCTGGCTGATCGGCGGCTCGCTGCTCACGCTGTCGTGGAGCCTCGCGCTCGCCCAGGCGGCCAAGTTCGACGGGCCGAGCGTCGCGCACACCGCGCTGTCGCTCGCCTATCCGCTGCTGGACATCGCGCTGGTCAGCATGGTGCTCGCGCTGCACTTCAGGCGCTCCGCGGTGAACCGCACGGCGGTCAACACCGCCATCGGCGCGCTGGCGCTGACGGTGATGTGCGACGCCCTGTTCACCTCGCCGCTGCTGCACAACAGCTACCACTCGGGCCAGTTGCTCGACGCGGGCTGGTTCGCCGGCTCCCTGCTCCTCGCGTACGCCCCCTGGGCCGCGCCCCGGCAGGGCCGGCAGCCCGAGGCGGACCGCTGCGACCTCGACGGGCACACGCGCGTGGTGCACGAACACGTGCCGGGCCAGCGGGGCGGCGCGCACCAGCACCACCCGGCACCGCAGGGAGATGACCACAGCCGGTATCCGGCCGCCCGGCCCATCGCCGGCTCCCTGGCCGCACTCACGCCCTACCTCGCGGCAGCCGTGTGCACCCTCGGGATCCTCTACACCGTCCTGAACGGCCACCGGGTCGACCGCGTGGTGCTCCTCACCGGCGGCACGGTCGTGCTCGCCCTCGTGGTGCGCCAGGGCATCATGCTGCTCGACAACATCACCCTCACCCAGGAACTGGCCCAGAAGGAGAACCACTTCCGCTCCCTGGTGCAGGGCTCAAGCGACGTCATCATGATCGCCGCGCCCAACGGCATCCTCCGCTACGTCTCCCCGGCCGCCGCCGGGGTCTACGGACGGCCCGCCGAGGACCTCGTGGGTACGGAACTGGCTGATCTCATCCACCCGGAGGACCTGGGCTGCGTGGTGCACGAGGTGCGCCGCTTCCTCGCCGCCAGCCCGCTCGAGGAACCCACTACGCGCATCGAGTGCCGCTTCCGGTCCGGCGAGGGCGGCTGGCTCAATGTCGAGTCGACCGTCAATCGCCACCACGGCGGCCTCATCTTCAACAGCCGGGACGTGACCGAAAGAGTGCGCCTGCAGGCCCAGCTGCAGCACAACGCCGAGCACGACCCGCTCACCGACCTGCCCAACCGCGCCCTGTTCACCAAGCGCGTCCAGCAGGCCCTGTCCGGCCGCCGGGCCGCCGACCGGGTGTCCCTGCGCGGCACGGCCGTCCTCTTCATCGACCTCGACGGCTTCAAGGCCGTCAACGACACGATCGGGCACCAGGCCGGGGACGAACTGCTCGTCCAGGCCGCCCGCAGACTCCAGGACGCGGTACGGCACGGAGACACCGCCTCCCGGCTCGGCGGCGACGAGTTCGCGGCCCTGATCGCGGGGGACGGCACCCGGGACCGCTCCGCGCGCGAACGGCACATCCTGGAGCTCGCCGACCGCCTCAGGATCACGCTCTCGCAGCCGTACCTCATCGACGGCAACGATGTCCGGGTGGCGGCCTCCATCGGCGTCGCCTTCGCCGAGCCCGGCCTCGGCGCGGGCGAGCTGCTGCGCAACGCCGACCTCGCCATGTACCGCGCCAAGGCGGCCGGCAAGGGCCGCGTCGAGCTGTACGCCCCGCAGATGCAGCAGGACGTCGTACGCAAGGCGGAGCTGGCCACGCGGCTGCGTGCCGCCCTGCACGACGGCGAGTTCGCGCTGCTGCACCAGCCCGTGGTCTGTCTGGAGGACGGCCGGATCACGTCGGTCGAGGCCCAGGCGCGCTGGCGGTCCTCGCAGGGGGTGCTGTTCACTCCCGCCGAGTTCCTGCGGGTCGCCGAGGACAGCGACAAGACCGCCGAGCTCGGCCGCTGGATGCTGGAGGAGGCCGTGGAACAGGCCGCCGAGCGCACCGGCACAGGTCTGTCCGTGCCCGTCGCGGTTCCGATGAGCGCCCGGCGGCTGCTCGACCGCTCGATGCCGCTCGGCTCGATCGAGGCCCTGCTGACCCGGCACGGACTGCCCTCCGGGTCGCTGGTGATCGAGCTGACCGACACCGACCCCCGGGTCTCCCTGGACGAACTGGAGCGACGCCTGAGCGCCCTGCGCAGACTCGGCGTCCGGATCGCCCTGGACGGCTTCGGCAGTGGCTACGCGGCGATCACGGCACTGCGCAGACTCCCCGTCGACGTGCTGAAACTCGACCGCACCCTGGTCGAGGGCGTCGTCGAGTCCGCGCGACTGCACAAGATCACCAGTGGGCTGCTGCGGATCGCGACCGACCTCGGGCTGCAGTCCGTGGCCGACGGCGTGGACCTGCCCGAACAGGTCGTGGCGCTGCGCGCGATGGGGTGCACGCACGGGCAGGGCATGGCGTTCTCCGGTCCGCTGGACGAGTACCGGGTGCGCAGGGCGCTGGCTTCCGGCCACTATCCGGTGCCGCACGGGCCGATCGAGCCCGCGTTCGCGGGAGGTGGTTCAGGGGTGTACACAAGTGGTGTGCCCGCCGTTCTGGGAGGCGGAAGTGCCCTCCGCTCACATAATGAGACTCCCGTCCCACCCACTTGACACGTGGTGCGTGCCGGGGGGAGGGTCTGTGCCATGCGCACCCGAATTCTCGTACTTGGAAAGCGCGTCGGCTGAGCTGGTGATGTCCGGACCGACCCGGACTCCCAGCGACCACACCCGGCGCGCTCCCCTCGCTTGCCTTACGGCACGAGGGGTTTTTTGTTGCACAGGCACCAGTCGTGCAGCGCTTGAACACCGCACAAACCTCGCAAAAACCCTCAGCATCGAGAAGAGACTGACGATGACCGAGCAGGCCACCGGGGCCCATCCGCAGCCGCGGCCCCGATCCGGAGGACAGCAGTCCGCACCCGAGCACGTCACGGGTGCGAAGTCCCTCATCCGCTCTCTCGAGGAGGTCGGGGCCGACACGGTATTCGGCATTCCCGGTGGTGCGATCCTTCCCGCGTACGACCCGATGATGGACTCCACGCGGGTGCGCCACGTCCTGGTCCGCCACGAGCAGGGCGCCGGACACGCGGCGACGGGTTACGCGCAGGCCACCGGCAAGGTCGGCGTCTGCATGGCGACCTCCGGCCCCGGCGCCACCAACCTGGTGACCCCGATCGCCGACGCGCACATGGACTCGGTGCCGCTCGTGGCGATCACCGGTCAGGTCGCGTCCAAGGCGATCGGCACGGACGCCTTCCAGGAGGCGGACATCGTCGGCATCACCATGCCGATCACCAAGCACAACTTCCTGGTCACCAAGGCCGAGGACATCCCGCGGGTGATCGCGCAGGCCTTCCACATCGCCTCCACCGGCCGCCCCGGCCCGGTGCTGGTCGACATCGCGAAGGACGCGCTGCAGGCGCAGACGACCTTCTCCTGGCCGCCCGTCATGGACCTGCCCGGCTACCGCCCGGTGACCAAGCCGCACGCCAAGCAGATCCGCGAGGCCGCGAAGCTGATCACCTCCGCGAAGCGGCCCGTCCTCTACGTCGGCGGCGGTGTCATCAAGGCACACGCCACCGCCGAGCTCAAGGTTCTCGCCGAGCTCACCGGAGCGCCCGTCACCACCACCCTGATGGCGCTCGGCGCATTCCCCGACAGCCACCCGCTGCACGTGGGAATGCCGGGCATGCACGGTGCGGTCACCGCCGTCACCGCGCTGCAGAAGGCCGACCTGATCGTCGCCCTCGGAGCCCGCTTCGACGACCGCGTCACCGGCAAGCTGGACAGCTTCGCCCCGTACGCCAAGATCGTCCACGCCGATATCGACCCGGCCGAGATCGGCAAGAACCGCGCCGCGGACGTGCCGATCGTCGGGGACGCCCGCGAGGTCCTCGCCGACCTGATCCAGGCCGTCCAGAAGGAGCACAGCGAGGGCCAGCAGGGCGAGGCCGCCAGGTCGAGGTATGCAGCCTGGTGGAAGGACCTCAACCGCTGGCGCGAGACCTACCCGCTGGGCTACGAGCACCCCGAGAACGGCCAGCTGTCGCCGCAGCAGGTCATCGAGCGCGTCGGGCAGCTCGCCCCCGAGGGCACGATCTTCGCCGCGGGCGTGGGCCAGCACCAGATGTGGGCCGCGCACTACATCCAGTACGAGAAGCCCGCGACCTGGCTGAACTCCGGCGGCGCCGGAACGATGGGCTACGCCGTCCCGGCCGCGATGGGCGCCAAGGCCGGCGCCCCGGACCAGACGGTCTGGGCGATCGACGGCGACGGCTGCTTCCAGATGACCAATCAGGAGCTCACCACCTGCGCCCTGAACAACATCCCGATCAAGGTCGCCATCATCAACAACGGCGCCCTCGGGATGGTCCGCCAGTGGCAGACCCTCTTCTACAACCAGCGCTACTCCAACACCGTGCTGCACTCCGGCCCCGAGGCCGACGGCAAGCAGCCCAGCGCCGGCACCCGCGTCCCCGACTTCGTGAAGCTGTCGGAGGCCATGGGCTGCTACGCGATCCGCTGCGAGGACCCGGCCGACCTCGACAAGGTCATCGAAGAGGCGAACTCCATCAACGACCGCCCCGTCGTCGTCGACTTCATCGTCCACGAGGACGCGATGGTGTGGCCGATGGTCGCCGCCGGCACCTCGAACGACACCATCATGGCCGCCCGGGACGTCCGCCCCGACTTCGGCGACAACGAAGACGACTGAGCCAGAGAGACGTAAACAGACCATGTCCAAGCACACGCTCTCCGTCCTGGTGGAGAACACCCCGGGCATCCTGGCCCGGATCGCCGCACTGTTCTCCCGCCGCGGCTTCAACATCGACTCGCTCGCGGTCGGCGTCACCGAGCACCCCGACATCTCCCGCATCACCATCGTCGTGGGCGTCGAGGACCTGCCGCTCGAGCAGGTGACCAAGCAGCTCAACAAGCTCGTCAACGTGCTGAAGATCGTCGAGCTGGAGCCTTCGCAGGCCGTTCAGCGCGAACTCGTCCTGGTGAAGGTGCGCGCCGACAACGAGACGCGCTCCCAGATCGTCGAGATCGTCCAGCTCTTCCGCGCCAAGACCGTCGACGTCTCCCCGGAGGCCGTCACGATCGAGGCCACCGGCAGCAGCGAGAAGCTGTCCGCCATGCTGAAGATGCTGGAGCCGTACGGCATCAAGGAACTCGTCCAGTCCGGCACGATCGCGATCGGCCGGGGCGCCCGTTCCATCACGGACCGGTCGCTGCGCGCTCTCGACCGGTCGGCGTAACGACGGATTGGGGCGGCCGGGTGACACCGGCCGCCCGTATTCCGAGACCCCGAAACGTCACTTCCGCCCGCCGTCATACGGTGGGACGCAACACCTGCACTCAAGGAGAGAACCCAAAGTGGCCGAGCTGTTCTACGACGCCGACGCCGACCTGTCCATCATCCAGGGCCGCAAGGTCGCGGTCATCGGTTACGGCAGCCAGGGCCACGCCCACGCGCTGTCGCTCCGTGACTCGGGTGTCGACGTCCGTGTCGGTCTGCACGAGGGCTCCAAGTCCAAGGCGAAGGCCGAGGAGCAGGGCCTGCGCGTGGTGACGCCGTCCGAGGCCGCCGCCGAGGCCGACGTCATCATGATCCTGGTGCCGGACCCGATCCAGGCCCAGGTCTACGAGGAGTCCATCAAGGACAACCTCAAGGACGGCGACGCGCTGTTCTTCGGCCACGGCCTGAACATCCGCTTCGACTTCATCAAGCCCCCGGCGAACGTCGACGTGTGCATGGTCGCCCCCAAGGGCCCGGGTCACCTGGTGCGCCGTCAGTACGAGGAGGGCCGCGGCGTCCCGTGCATCGCGGCCGTCGAGCAGGACGCGACCGGCAACGCCTTCGCGCTCGCGCTGTCGTACGCCAAGGGCATCGGCGGCACCCGCGCCGGCGTCATCAAGACGACGTTCACCGAGGAGACCGAGACCGACCTCTTCGGCGAGCAGGCCGTTCTCTGCGGTGGTACGGCAGCGCTGGTCAAGGCCGGTTTCGAGACGCTGACCGAGGCGGGCTACCAGCCGGAGATCGCGTACTTCGAGTGCCTGCACGAGCTGAAGCTGATCGTGGACCTCATGTACGAGGGCGGCCTGGAGAAGATGCGCTGGTCGATCTCCGAGACCGCCGAGTGGGGCGACTACGTCACCGGCCCGCGGATCATCACCGACGCCACCAAGGCCGAGATGAAGAAGGTCCTCGCCGAGATCCAGGACGGCACCTTCGCCCGTGAGTGGATGGCCGAGTACCACGGCGGTCTGAAGAAGTACAACGAGTACAAGACGGCCGACTCCGAGCACCTGCTGGAGACCACCGGCAAGCAGCTGCGCAAGCTGATGAGCTGGGTCGACGAGGAGGCGTAGGCCTCATGGCGACGGGGCCGGAGCGGATCGCTCCGGCCCCGTTGTCCAGCCCGTCGAATCACGGACGGGTGATCCTTCCGCAGAGGCGCAGGACGACCAGCGCCGCGCCACTACACTGCCGTACTACATACGCGTCAGGCCCACAGCGTCGTGCGTCTTCCACGCGGCTAGCAAACCTCCACCGCCTGCGGCCGTCGGGACGGCCGTCCGCATTGGACTTGTGAGGACTCACGTGAGCTCGAAACCCGTCGTACTCATCGCTGAAGAGCTGTCGCCCGCGACTGTGGACGCGCTTGGCCCTGACTTCGAGATCCGGCACTGCAACGGAGCGGACCGAGCCGAACTGCTCCCCGCCATCGCCGACGTCGACGCGATCCTGATCCGCTCCGCCACCAAGGTGGACGCCGAGGCGATCGCCGCCGCGAACAAGCTGAAGGTCGTCGCACGAGCCGGCGTCGGCCTGGACAACGTCGACGTCTCCGCCGCCACCAAGGCCGGCGTGATGGTCGTCAACGCCCCCACCTCGAACATCGTGACCGCCGCCGAGCTGGCCTGTGGTCTCATCGTCGCCACCGCCCGCCACATCCCGCAGGCCAACGCCGCGCTGAAGAACGGCGAGTGGAAGCGCAGCAAGTACACGGGCGTCGAGCTCGCCGAGAAGACCCTCGGTGTCGTCGGTCTCGGCCGGATCGGTGCGCTGGTCGCCCAGCGCATGTCCGGCTTCGGCATGAAGGTCGTCGCCTACGACCCGTACATCCAGCCCGCGCGCGCCGCGCAGATGGGCGTCAAGGTGCTGTCGCTGGACGAGCTGCTCGAGGTCTCCGACTTCATCACCGTCCACCTGCCCAAGACCCCCGAGACCGTCGGCCTCATCGGCGACGAGGCGCTGCGCAAGGTCAAGCCGAGCGTGCGGATCGTCAACGCCGCGCGCGGTGGGATCGTCGACGAGGAGGCGTTGTACTCCGCCCTCAAGGAGGGCCGGGTCGCCGGTGCCGGTCTCGACGTGTACGCGAAGGAGCCCTGCACGGACTCCCCGCTGTTCGAGTTCGACCAGGTCGTCGCCACCCCGCACCTGGGTGCCTCCACCGACGAGGCGCAGGAGAAGGCCGGTATCGCCGTCGCCCGCTCGGTGCGCCTCGCGCTCGCCGGTGAGCTCGTGCCGGACGCGGTGAACGTGCAGGGCGGTGTCATCGCCGAGGACGTCAAGCCGGGCCTTCCGCTCGCCGAGCGCCTCGGCCGGATCTTCACCGCGCTCGCCGGTGAGGTCGCGGTCCGCCTCGACGTCGAGGTGTACGGCGAGATCACCCAGCACGACGTGAAGGTGCTGGAGCTGTCCGCCCTCAAGGGCGTCTTCGAGGACGTCGTCGACGAGACGGTGTCGTACGTCAACGCCCCGCTGTTCGCGCAGGAGCGCGGCGTCGAGGTGCGGCTGACCACCAGCTCGGAGGCGACCGACCACCGCAACGTCGTCACCGTGCGCGGCACGCTCTCGGGCGGCGACGAGGTGTCGGTCTCGGGCACGCTGGCCGGCCCGAAGCACCTGCAGAAGATCGTGGCCGTGGGCGAGTACGACGTCGACCTCGCCCTTGCCGACCACATGGTCGTGCTGCGGTACGAGGACCGTCCCGGTGTCGTCGGCACGGTGGGCCGCATCTTCGGCGAGGCGGGGATCAACATCGCTGGTATGCAGGTCTCGCGGGCCGTGGCCGGTGGCGAGGCGCTGGCCGTGCTGACCGTCGACGACACGGTGCCCCCCGCGGTGCTGGTCGAGGTCGAGGCGGAGATCGGGGCGACGTTCGCCCGTTCCGTGAACCTGGTCTGACGGATCGCAAGGCGAAGGGGCCGAGCCGACGTGAGTCGGCTCG
>NZ_JBFBBE010000111.1:0-29795 GCF_040682555.1 Streptomyces sp. NPDC051172 | reverse complement strand
CCGCGGCCTGCTGACCCGCACCGCCCCCAACACCTACAAACTGATCCTTCCGGACACCTTGACGCTCGCGGGCAATCCTTAACTTCGCGGCATTGGGTGATTGCCTGACGGGGTTGAGTGCTGCGGTGTGGCTGGTGATCGAGAGTGGGGCCGGCTGCTGGTGCGGTGTGCTGGCGGTTGTGCGGGCGGGGGATGTTGCTGGATGCGTGGGAGCGGAGGCGGGCGCTCGTGGCCTCCTTGAGCCACCGCGGCCCGCCCGGCCCTGCCCTCGGCCGGCGTTCCCGGTAGTGGCGCTGGGCGTCGACCAGGGAGACCTTGTTCGCGCCGCCGGCCATGGTCGGTCAGCGGAACTGGACCCCGTCGTCCTCCCAGAAGTGGACGGGGCCTATCTCGCATGAGCCGGGCCAGGGGGCCAGGTGAGCGCCAGATCGCTCATTTGTACGTTCGGTTAATCGGATGTGTCGGATGTATTGACGCGCCGTCTTTTCCGGATTTAACCTCTGCCCGATTTCCCGAACGGTGTTCGATATACCGTTAAACGCCTGATCGAATAGTGAGTTGGCTATGAAGGCTTCCGTCCGAAGTGTCGCCCACCTGAACCGCCTTCACGGGCGCTGAGCGGCACAGACGCCCGGCCCGTTTCGCAACCGCCCCACCCGGGCGGACGCACGTGCTCGCGCGCCCTGACCCGCCGTCACCACGGCGTCATGGGCGAAGCGGCGAAACGCCGTCGTTCGGATCCGTCCTTCCGGCTCGCGCGGCAGCCGGGTCCCGTCCCGCCCACTCCGAGACCAAGTTCCCCACGCCACCCCGCTCCCCCTTCGCCCGGCGGTGGCACCCGCACGACGACAGGAGATCCCGTGTCTGCGCTCCGCGCCCGGCTGTCGGTGATATTGCTCGCCGTCTCCCTCCTCCTCACAGGCCAGGCCCTGACCACGCCCCAGCGAGCCGCCGCCGCCGACCCCGGCTACCTGATGGTGCACTTCACCGGCGATTCCGCGACCGGGCAGATGCTGTACCTCGCGCACAGCACCGACGGCCTGCACTGGAACGACCTCAACGGCGGCGCGCCGGTCCTGAACTCCACGATCGGCACGAAGGGAGTGCGCGATCCCGCACTGGTGCGCTCTCCCGACGGCAGCAAGTACTGGATCGTCGCGACCGACCTGTGCATCCGCTGCGGCTCGACGTACACCAACGGCAGCCCCAACTTCGTGGTGTGGGAGTCGACCGACCTGGTGACCTGGTCGAAGCCGTGGCTGCTCGGCGCCGCCGGACTGATCCCCGGCGGAAAGAACGCGTGGGCGCCGGAGGCGATCTGGAACCCCGAGACCAACGACTACGTCCTGTACTGGGCGACGAACGCCACGGTGAACGGCATCTTCAAGTACCGCATCTACGCCGCCCGCACCAAGGACTTCCGCACCATCACCACCCCGCAGATCTGGATCGACCCCCCCGGCAGCACGCCGGTCGTCGACACCCAGATGACGGCGGTGCCCTCAGGTACCGGCCCCTACCGCTACCTGAGGGTCTCCGGCGACGGCCAGAACAACGTCGAGGGCAGCAACTCGATCCTGGGGACGTGGACCAACCTCGGCAACCTCTCCAGCATCGGCCTCACCGGCAACGTGGTCGAAGGCCCGGTCTGGATGAAGTTCCGGGACCGCAACGAGTGGGCCCTCTACATCGACTACAACAACCCGCAGGGCGTCCGTGAATACCGGCCGATCCTGACGACCAACCCGTTCGACGTCAGCACCTACCGGCTTCAGGACGCGACCGGCTACGACATGGGCGGCACCCCGAAGCGGCACGGCGCGATCATGACCCTCACGGCCGCCGAGGAGAGCCGCGTGCTCGCCCGCTGGCCCAACACCCCGGCGCAGCGGCTGCAGTCGTACAACTTCCAGGACCGCTACGTGCGCCAGACCAACTTCGATGTGCGCATCGACCCGAACGTCAGCCCCGTCGAGGACGCCCAGTTCCGGATCAGGCCCGGCCTGGCGGGCACCGGCACCGTCTCCTTCGAGTCGGTGAACCACCCCGGCTACTTCCTGCGGCACGCCAACTACGACTTCCAGCTCGCCCTCTACGACGGCAGCGCCCAGTTCGCCGCGGACGCCACCTTCCGCAAGGTCGCCGGCCTCGCCGACTCCACCTGGTCCTCGTTCCAGTCGTACAACCACCCCGACCGCTACATCCGCCACTACGCCTACTACCTGAAGCTCGACCCGATCACCACCACGACAGGACGCGGCGACGCCACCTTCCGCGTGACGAGCTGACCCGACGCCACCACCTCCCGGCCACGGCCGGGCGAGCGGCAGCGCTTCCAGGAGTACGCCCGCGGCGGCCGGGTCGACGGGGGCCCGGCTGATGCCCGTGGACGGCGCGATCCGCTGCCGGACATGCGCCTGGGACCACCCGACGTCGTGGGCCCAGGACACCAACCGACTCGCCGCTCTCCCCTGGAGCCGACGAGCAACCAGCACCGAGCCCGGTGCCGAAGAGAGCCGTATCCGGCACCGGGCCCGGCAGCGTCGAGGCGATCCGCGCCGTCCGCACCGCCGGACGCCGAGGGTTCTTCGAGCCTCACCTCGCACCCCACCTTGTGAAGGAGTTCTTCATGATCAAGCCACCGTGGATACGCAGCGCCAGACGTGCGCTGCTGGCGGCCGGTGCCACCGCCGCGCTCGCCGCCGGCCTGCTCACCGCCACGGCCGCCCCCTCGCAGGCCGCCACCCAGGGGCCGTGCGACATCTACGCCGCCGGCGGCACCCCCTGCGTCGCCGCGCACAGCACCACCCGCGCCCTGTACGGGACGTACAACGGCCCGCTGTACCAGGTCAAGCGCGCCTCCGACAACGCGACCAAGGACATCGGCCTGCTGAGCGCGGGCGGATACGCCGACGCCGCGCAGCAGGACTCCTTCTGCGCGAACACCAGCTGCGTCATCACCGTCCTCTACGACCAGTCGCCCAAGCACAACAACCTCACCCAGGCACCCGCGGGCGGAGCCGCCGGTGGGCCGGACAACCTCGCCAACGCCTTCGAGGCGCCGGTCACCGTCGGCGGGCACAAGGCATACGGCGTCTACGTCGCCCCCGGCACCGGCTACCGCAACAACAACACCAACGGCATCGCCACCGGCGACCAGCCCGAGGGCATGTACGCGATCTTCAACGGCAAGCACTTCAACGGCGGCTGCTGCTTCGACTACGGCAACGCCGAGACCAACAGCCGCGATACCGGCAACGGCCACATGGAGGCCATCTACTTCGGCAACAACAACCACTGGGGCTCCGGCAGCGGCACCGGCCCCTGGATCATGGCCGACCTGGAGAACGGCCTGTTCTCCGGCGTGAACCAGCATCTCAACTCGGGCGACCCCACCGTCACCAACCGGTTCCTGACCGCCATCGTCAAGGGCGGCCCGAACCAGTGGGCCATCCGCGGAGGCGACGCCCAGGCGGGCGGCCTGTCCACGTACTACAGCGGCGTGCGCCCCAACATCTCCGGCTACAACCCGATGCACAAGGAAGGCGCGATCATCCTCGGCATTGGCGGTGACAACAGCAAGGGCGCCCAAGGCACCTTCTACGAAGGCGTCATGACCCAGGGCTACCCCTCCGACGCCACCGAGAACGTCGTCCAGGCCAACGTCACCGCCGCCGGCTACAACAGCGGCTCGACCAGCACCGGAACCCTCACCCCCGGCTCCCGGATCTCCCTGAAGGCCACCACCTCACCCTGCTGCACCTCCCACTACCTGCGCCACAACGACGCCGACAACAAGGTCGTCATCGCCGGCATCAACTCCTCCAGCCCGGCCACCGACAAGGCCGACGCCACCTGGATCGTCCGCGCCGGACTGGACAACACCTCCTGCCTGTCCTTCGAGTCCGTCGACAAACCGGGCCAGTTCCTGCGCCACTCCAACTATCAGCTCTACCTGAACACCGACAACGGTGGCAGCTCGTTCGCGAAAGACGCCACGTTCTGCCCCACCTCGGGCAACAGCGGGGTCGGCACCTCCTTCCAGTCCGTCAACTTCCCGACCAGGTACATCCGTCACTACAACTACACGGCCTACATCGCCGGCAACGGCGGCACCAACGCCTGGGACAACACGAAGTCGTGGGCCCAGGACACCAGCTGGCTCACCGTGGCTCCCTGGAGCTGACAGCCTCCGGCCTCTCTGAGCGCCTCCAGCAGCGAGCACGGCGGTCCTCCACAAGGGCGGGGAGGCCGTGCTCGCTTCCTGGAAACCTGGAGGTCCCCCCACACATGGCCAACCCTCACCAAGGCCCTTGTCCAGCTGACCTGGGGCGGCCCCTCCCGCGACACCCTGCACCCACACCATCCTGCTGCTGCCGATCGGCGTCCGCACCGAAGGGACCCTGACCTCGCGATGACACTCGCAGTCCGTCACAAACCCGTCACCCCCATCATCCGCAAGGTGTCAGCAGTGCTTGCGATGGCTTGCTCCGCAGCGCTGCTGACATCCCTCACGACGCCGACCCCAGCCGCGGCCTCGACGCAGGCGACGTACTACGTCGCCCCCAACGGCGACGACGCCAACGCCGGGACGATCACCGCGCCGTTCAAGACCCTGCAGCACGCGCGGGACGTCGTGCGCACGGTCAACCGCAACATGACCGGAGACATCAACGTCTTTCTCCGCGGCGGCAATTACCCGGTGGGCAGCACCATCGACTTCACCTCAGCCGATTCCGGAACGAACGGCCACCATGTCGTGTACGCCGCCTACCAGAACGAGAAGCCGGTGCTGAACGGAGGCGTTCAGGTGTCCGGCTGGACACAGCACAGCGGGAACATCTGGAAGGCCACGCTCAACCGGGACGACAAGCTCCGCGCGCTCTACGTGAACGGCAAGCGCGCCCAGATGGCGTCGAAGACGATCAACTCGGCCGGATGCTACGGGACCTACTCCGTCACGGCCGGCCAGGCTCCCTGGGCCTGGGAGTCGGGTTCGCAGTGCGACGGGTCCAAGTACAGCCTCTCCGACCTGCCCGCTGTCGCCAGCAACCAGGACGACGTCGAGATCAAGTCGGCGACGACCTGGACCACGGCCATCGTCGGCGTCCGCCAGATCACCACGAGTTCGGACGGCGCGAGCCGCGTGGCCCTGTTCCAGCAGCCGGGCGCGGCCATCGCCCAGGGACCGCCGAACGGCAATTTCAACCCCGGCGGCAGCCACACGTTCATGAACGCGTACGAGTTCCTGGACCAGCCGGGCGAGTTCTACTTCGACAAGACGAAACACACGCTGTACTACTACAAGGCCGGCTCCGAGGACATGACCACGGCGAAGGTCTTCGCGCCGAACAACGTGTCCACCCTCCTCAAGATCGCCGGCACGTCCACGAGCGACCACGCGCGGAACATCACCTTCTCCGGGCTCACCGTCGAGCACTCCGACTGGAACCTGGTCAATGTCGGGGGCTCAGTCTTCCGGCAGGGCCAGCAGGGCAACTCCAGCTCGACCGTGTACGCGAGGAAGAACTTCCATGCGTACACCTACCGCAACGTCGACCTGCCGCCGGCTGCCATACAGATGGAGAACGCCGACGGGATAGTCCTGTCGCGCAACACGGTGCAGCACACCGGCGCCGACGGCATCACCCTGGCCAACGACGTGACGGACACGCAGTTGACCGGCAACTACGTCAATGACATCGCCGGATCCGCCATCACCGTGGGGCATCCCCAGCACGTGTACATCGGCGACTACACCCCGACCAACCACGAGAAGTACCCGGTGAACGTCGAGGGAGTCTGCAAAAACATATCGATCACGGACAACTACCTCTACGACAGCGCGGTGTTGTTCCAGGGATCCAGCCCCGTGTCGGCGTACTTCACCGATTCCCTGTCGGTGCAGCACAACCGGATCGAGAAGTCCCCGTGGGCGGGCATCACGCTCGGCTGGGGATGGTGGAACTTCGACGGCTCGACGAACTCCATCAATCCCGGAAACCCGACCACCACGGCGAAGAACAACACCATCAGCTACAACCAGATCGTCGACACGATGCAGCTGCTCGGCGACTCCGCTCCCATCTACGACCTCGGCAGCCAGCCGGGAACCGTGATCAGCAACAACTACCTCCAGGGCGTTCCGGCCGGCCACAAGTACGGACTCCACCCGGATGAAGGCTCCGCCTACCTCAACTTCCACGACAACGTGCTCGACGTCGACCCGGACCTGGCCTACACCATCAACTCCGGCACCTGGGGCCGACAGCACGACCTGAGCATCACCAACACCTACGGCACCGTCAACAAGATCGCCGGCAAGAGCGTCCCCAACAGCACCATCCAGGACGTGCGCGCGTACGCGGACAACGTGTGGCCGTCACAGGCGTACGACATCGCCGTGAAGTCCGGCCTGGAGGATGCCTACAAGGACCTCGTCCCCCGGAGCAACCTGAGCCTGCAGGACTACGCCCTGCCCGCGAGCACGTTCACCGGCAAGGGCGTGTCGTCCATCCCCATCCGCACCATCGGTGACGCGACCAGGACGCTCTGGTTGGCTCCCTCCGGTACGACGACGTTCGCCGTCGGCCCCACCATGACGAAGGCAGCCGGAACCGCGACGACCATCAACGTCCCACCGACGGTCGGCGACTACCGCCTCTACGTCGTGGACGCCCAGGGGAACGCATCTCCCGCCTCGAAGTCGCTCGTACGGCAGCGTTGGACCTACGTCGACGACAAGGACTCAACTCCCACCTACTCCTCCGGCTGGTCGAACTGGAACGACTCGCAGGACTTCAAGGGATCCGAGAAGGTCACGAACAGGGCGGGCGACTACGTCCAGTACGCGTTCACCGGCTCGGGCGTTCGGTATCTCAGCATGAAGCAGCCGAACATGGGCAAGGTCGACGTCTACATCGACGGAGCCCTGGCGCAGTCGGGCATCGACGCCTATTCCTCGACGGTGACGAAGCAGGTGCCGCTGTTCGAGAAGACGGATCTCGCCGCGGGACCCCACACGATCAAGGTCGTGTGCACCGGAACCAAGAACGCGTCCGCTTCCAACACCGTCTGCGCGCTGGACGCGTTCGCCTCCATCCCCTTCCCCTCCAAGAACGCGTTCTACAGGGTCGCCAACAAGAACAGCGGCAAGACGATCGACGTCTCGGGCGGATCGACCTCCGCCGGGGCGAACGTCATCCAGTGGAACGACACCGCAGCGCAGAACCAGCACTGGCGGTGGGTCGCTGTCGGTGACGGCAGCTACGAGATCGTCAACCAGAACAGCGGTCAGCTGCTGGACGTCACCAGCGGGTCCACCACGGACGGCGCGACCATCATCCAGCAGCCCGACAACAACGGTGCGAGCCAGCACTGGACACTGACCGCCAGTGGAAACGGCTACTACAAGATCAAGAACGTGAACAGCGGCAAGCTGCTCTCCGTGTCCGGCTCCTCGACCGCAGCAGGCGCTCAGCTCGTTCAGACGACGGACACGAACGCGAACAGCCAACTGTGGCAGGCAGTGAACGTGGACTGACCCCCTCCGCGCCACGGGTCGCACACCCCACTCACCCGCCTCGGTGTGCCGCTGGGGCGGACCAAGGGAAGCGAAGGACCTGAGGGACGGTGCCTGCGGAACGCGGGCCGGCACCGTCCCCGTGAACCTCTGCCACCGCGCACTCGCATCGGAAAGCACCTCCCTCAGCTGTGATGGCTCTCAACCAAGGACGGACATCGTGGACATCACCAGAAGACAACTCGGCCGGCTCGCCGCAGTCGGCACCGGCGCCCTCCTGCTGCCGGGCCTGCTCCCGCAAAGCCGGGCGGCGGCAGCCACCCCGCCGGCCGGCACATGGGGCGACCAGGGCGACGGCACCTACGTCAACCCCGTTCTCCCGGGCGACTTCAGCGACTGGGACTGCATCCGGGTCGGCTCCGACTACTACGGCATCACCAGCACGTTCGGATACTCGCCCGGCGTGGCCGTGCTGCACTCGACGGACCTGGTCAACTGGCGCACGCTCGGCGGCGCGGTGGGTGATCTCACCAGCATCGACCCACTGCTGAACTGGGACCGGATGAACCGCTTCGGCCGTGGCGTGTGGGCCGGGGCCATCCGCTTCCACGCGGGCCGGTACTGGGTGTACTTCAACACCCCCGACGAAGGCTTCTTCATGACATCGGCCCCGTCGCCGGCCGGGCCCTGGGATCCGCTGACGTCGGTGTGGCGGACCACCGGCTGGGACGACCCGTGCCCGTTCTGGGACGACGACGGACAGGGCTACCTGGTCACCACGCACTACTCGGACGGCTACAAGATCAACCTGTTCAAGCTGTCCGCGGACGGCAAGTCCCTGGTCGGCTCGCCCACGGTCATCCACCAGTCGCCGGGCAGCGAGGCCAACAAGCTGTACAAGATCAACGGTCTCTACTACCACCTGTACAGCGAGGTGAAGTCCGAGGGCCGGGTGCTGATGATGAACCGCAGCACCAGCCTCACCGGCCCCTACGAGACCCGGCAGTTGGAGCACGTCAACGCCTCCGTGGACCGCGAACCCAACCAGGGTGGACTGGTGCAGGCCCCCGACGGCACCTGGTACTTCGTGACCCACCACGGCCACGGCGACTGGGAGGGACGACCGCTGTCCCTGCTGCCGGTGACCTGGGTGGACGGCTGGCCGATCCTGGGCCAGGTGGGCACGGACGGCATCGGCAACATGGTGTGGACCGGCCAGGTACCCGCCGGCGGCACACCCGGCCTGCCGGTCGACGCACTGCCCCCCGTGGTGACCAGCGACCTGTTCACCGACAGCAGCATCAAGCCGCAGTGGGAGTGGTACTACCAGCCCCGCGCGGACCACTGGTCCCTGACCGAACGCCCCGGCTACCTCCGGCTCAAGGCGTTCGCCCCGCTGGCGGCCGACAACCTGACCAAGGTCGGCAACACCCTCACCCAAAGGGTGCTGCGCGTGGCGGGCGGGGCGACGGTGACCGTCCGCCTCGAACTGGCCGGCCTCGCCGACGGCCAGCACGCCGGACTGTCCCACTACGCGGCCACCTACGCCGGACTGGGCGTCCGCCGCTCCGGGACCACCACCACGCTCGTGAACAACGTCAACGGCACCCTGACCAACGGCCCGGCGATCACCCAGAACGCCGTATGGCTGCGCACCACCTGGAACGTCAACGGCGTCAGCCAGTTCTCCTACAGCCTCGACGGGACCACCTTCACCGCGTTCGGCAGCACCTACCAGCTCACCTGGGGCGGCTACCGCGGCGACCGGATAGGCCTCTACACCTACAACCCCAACAACACCGGCTACGTCGACTTCGACTCGGTGCAGTACACCATCGCTCCCACCAGGGCCTACAAGTGCGTCAGCGTGCGCAGCGGCAAGGTCGCCGACGTCTCCGGCGCCTCGAACGCCAATGGCGCCACAGTCCTGCAGTGGCCCGACACCGGCGCATCGAACCAGCACTGGGCCTTCCAGTCCACGGCGGACGGCTACCACACCATCACCTGCGTCCGCAGCGGCAAAGTCCTCGACGTATCAGGCTCCTCGACCGCGGACGGCGCGCCGGTCATCCAGATGACCGCCGACGGCCGAGCGAGCCAGCAGTGGCAGCTGCGCCCGCAGAGCGGCGGCGAATTCGTCCTGGTCAACCGCAACAGCGGAAAGGTGCTCGACGTCAAGGGAGGCAGCACGGCCGACGGAGCCGCACTGATCCAGTACCGCGACGTCGGCAGCTCCAACCAGCGATGGACCTTCCACCGCGTCACCGGCTAGGGACGGTCAACCGAGGGAGCACCCTCATCACCATGTCGATCAGCCGGCGCATGGGGTTGTCCGGTCCAACACCACCATCGTCCTTCTGGAGGCGTAGCGGCCAAGCGCGCTGCGGAAAAGGTCGTTGCCGTGGTGAACGGGTCCTTTCGAGGCCTCGCGTGTCGTCGGGGATCCTGACGGCGCTTCATCGCCCTGTAGGGTTCCAAAAGTCCCGTACCCTGCCTGAACTGGGGCTTCGCCGACGGTCGTGATCTTGTTCAGCTGGCGTTGCGGTACTCGTGGATGAGGCCGCCCAGGACGTTGTGGCGGTGGATCCGTTGTGCGGGGAAGGGGATGACGTCCGGATCGTCGGCTGGTGCGCGAAGGTGCAGGGCCCGGTGCGGCCTTCCGGAGTTGTAGTGCTCGGCGTATTCGGCGAGGACACTCCGGGCGTGCTGCTCGTTGTAGAGAAGTATCCGGTCGGTGCACTCGGCCCGCACGCTGCGGATGAACCTCTCCACGTGGGCGTTCATCTTCGGTGCCTGTGGCGCGGTCGTGAGGATCTCGATGCCGTCGGCGGTGAAGGCGGCGTCGACCGCTGCGGTGTAGCGGCTGTCGCGGTCGCGTAGCAGGTAGCGGAAGCCGGACGCCCGTTCGCCGAGGCCGGCGAGGAGGTTGCGGGCGAGCTGGGTGGCCGTGGCCCAGGCTGCGGTGGGGTGGGCGGTGACGCCGAGGATGTGGACGGTGCGGGTGCCGACCTCCATGACGAAGAAGGCGTACAGCCTGGTCAGGCCTGCGGTGTCGATGTGGAAGAAGTCGGCGGCGAGCAGGCCGGAGGTCCTGGGCGCGTACGAACTCGCGCCAGGTCGGGGCGCCGCGGCTTCGTCGGGGTGCGGGGCCGAGGCCGGCGCTGCGCAGGATGCGGGGGATGGTGGAGGCGCCGACGCGGTGGCCCAGGCGCCGCAGCTCGCCCTGGATACGGGTTGAGCCCCAGGTCGGGTTCTCGCGGGCCAGGCGCAGGATCAGGGCGGTGAGTTCCTCGGAGATCGGCGGGCGGCCGGTCCGTGCGGGTTTCTGCTTCCACTTCCAGCGCAGTAGTCGCCGGTGCCAGGTGAGCAGGGTGCCGGGTGTGAACAGGCGGTGTCGGCGCAGCCGGGAGGGTAGGTGCCGGGCGAGGGCGGCGAGCACGGCGCGGTCCGGCCAGGTGAGGTGTGGCCGGACGCCGAGCTGGCGGCGCAGTACCGCGTTCTCGTGGCGCAGCGTGAGCAGCTCAGCGTCCTTGGTCTGCTGCGAGCGGGAGAGCAGCAGGAGCAGTCCGAGGAGTCGGAGGAAGACCAGGTAGAGCATGCGCAGGGCCATGCAGTCTGAGCCTGCCATGATCGCCAGGAGTCGCAAAGTACCAGGTCAGATGCTGTACGTCACTTTTGGAACCCTACAGGTGGGGTGTGGGGTGGCACCGAGGATTCGGACGCGCCGGGTGGCGTGTTCGATAACGGCGAAGACGTACAGGCGTGCCCCGGTCAGGGTGCGGGTCTCGAAGAAGTCGCAGGCGAGCAGGGCATCCGCCTGGCTGCGCAGGAAGTCGGCCCAGGTGGTGTGCTCGCGCTGGGGAGAAGGGCCGATGCCGTGCTCTCGAAGGATCTCCCAGACGGTGGAGGCGGCGACCTTGATGCCCAGGGCCGCGAGTTCGCCCTGGATGCGGCGGTAGCCCCACGATGAGTTCTCGCCTGCCAGACGCAGGACCAGGGTTCGGATGGAGCGGATGGTGCGCGGGCGTCCTCGCCGCCTGGGTGTGCACGTCGCAGCATGACGGCGTTTCAGGATGTCGCGGTGCCAGCGCAGGACGGTGTCCGGGCGCACCAGTAGTTGGAGCTGGCGAAGCTTGTCCGTCGTCAGGCGGTGGAGCATGCCGGCGAGCAGGAACCGGTCGCTCGGCGTGAACGTCGGCTTGTCGACCTGGCGTTGCAGAACCGTGAGCTGGTGGCGCAGCACCAAGATCTCGATCTCCATTTCGCGGTCGCTCATCGGCAGCAGGCGTATGAGGGAGAACGTGTTCATCACGGCGAGGTAGGCCAGACGCAGCAGCACGGCAGATCATCATGCCGCAGTGGAGCCTTCCTGTACCCAGGTCGACGCGCCTGATCGCTGATCAACCGGATGACCTGTGCGGATGATTTATCGGCACCCGCAGTGTTGGGTGATGCGTGGAGCGCTTCGTACCCGGCGGGTGGGATGTGGCCGAGCTCGCCGTGGAGCCGGCGCTGGTTGAACCAGTCGATGTACTCGGCGACGGCGACCTCGACGTCGTTGACGCCGGTCCAGGGGCCCTTGTTGCGGATCAGCTCGGCCTTGAACAGGCTGTTGAACGCTTCGGCGAGGGCATTGTCGTAGGAGTCGCCCTTGGAGCCGACGGAGGCCACGGCGTCGGCTTGTTCGAGGCGTTCGGTGTAGCGGACGGCCCGGTATTGCACGCCGCGGACGGAGTGATGGACCAGGCCGGCCAGGTCCATGCCGTCGCGGCGGCGTTTCCAGACTGCCATCTCCAGGGCGTCCAGGGCGAGATCGGTGTAGAGGGAGGTGGCGACCTGCCAGCCCACCACCATGCGGGAGTACACGTCGATGACGAAGGCGGCGTACACCCAGCCGGAGAAGGTGCGGATGTAGGTGATGTCGGCCACCCACAGCTGGTTCGGGGCGTCGGCGGTGAACTGGCGGTTGACCAGGTCACGGGGCCGGTCGGTCTCGGGAGCGGGCCGGGTGGTGCGCGGGCCCTTGGCCCGGGACACCCCGCGCAGCCCGTCGGCGCGCATCAACCGTTCGACGGTGCAGCGGGCCACCGTCCACTCGCGTCTTCGGAGCGCGGCGTGGACCTTGCGAGCGCCGTAGACGCCGTAGTTCTCGCGGTGGATCACGCGTATCTCCTCGGTGAGGTGCTGGTCGCGGACACTGCGGGCCGATTCGGGGCGTGTGTGGGCGGCGTAGTAGGTGCTCGGCGCGATCTCGGCGTCGGTGCCCGCAAGGGCTGCGCAGATCGGCTGGACGCCCAACTCCTTTTTGTGCTGGTCGATGTAGGCGACCTTCAGCGCAGTGGACGGTCCAGCTCCGCCGCGAAGAAACTTGCCGCGGACTTCAGGATCGCGTTGGCCCGCCGTAGTTCCCTGACCTCGCGTTCCAGCTCCGCGAGCCGGGCCACGTCGGCACTCGTGGTGCCGGGCACGCCGGCCTCGTCGGTCTCGGCCCGTTTGACCCAGGTCCGCAGGGCCTCGGGGTGCACATCGAGCTGGTCGGCGATCCGCTTCACCGCACCGGTCCGCGCGGCAGGGTCCTTACGGGCCTCCACCGCCATCCTTGTCGCGCGCTCGCGCAGTTCGTCGGAGTACTTACGGGGAGCAGCCATGGTCGGCATCTTTCCGGGTCTTCGATGTCTCCATCAAACCCGGGGCGATTCACCCCTTGTTCCGAACGAGCCAGTCGTAGTTCTTCAGCGCGATGATCGTCTCTTCGGTCATGGGCTCGAGGCTACTGGGCACGGCAAGACGCTGCTGCCGTTCACCCGGAACTGGGAGCCTGCAACCGCCACTTCGGGCCCATACTGCAACGGACGCCGCCTCCCACCTCACGCCACCATCGCAGAGACCCACACCAAGATCGACGGAACCATGATCTGGCCCAGGTCAGAGCCCCCCCCCGCCTCTGCGCCAGGGACTTTTCAGGGACTTTCAGCCCTGTCTGAGGGACTTCCGAGGGACTTTCCGCCGCGTAACACGGCAAGCCCCCGAAAGACCGGAAAGGGCCTCCGACGCAGGTCAGAGGCCCTTTCCCAGGCAAAGCCGCAGGTAGCGGCAGACGAGTCGGGCTGTACGCCGGGTACAGACCTGCCGGCACGAGCTGCTGACCGCACCCTGATCTGGAACCAGCACCATCTATTCCACGCCCTGCGCGAGTTCGAGCAGCACTACAACTCCCACCGGCCAGACCAGGGCATCACAGGCGCCCGACCACTGCACGCCTTGCCCGGGCCGATCACCGATTCGGAGCAGCTCACCCACCTCGGCATACGACGACGTGACCACCTCGGCGGCACCCTCCACGAGTACCGACATACGGCCTGAACTGCACGGATGAGTTTTCCGGCAAGGGCAGCGTCTACGCGACGGCTACGACCAGATCGTGAAGCTGCTCGGCCTTGATCTTCCCAACGACGTCGCCAGCCTGCTCCGCGAGGACTTCCTCACACGAGTCCTGGAAGGGATCGCCGAGCACGCCGGGCAGACAGCCAACGCCCCTTCGACGGACCGCTGGTCCGAAAATGAAGCATGAGCCCTGGTCACCGGGGTGACGGGTGGGACGTGTTCAAGCTTCGATGGGGTCGAAGCGGACGGTGAAGCCGAGGGCGTTGGCCTGGCGGGTGATCCGGCGCATGGCGCGTTCGGGGTCGTGTTTGGCGTAGTAGTCGCCGCCGAGGTCGTGGAAGGCGACGTTGCCGGTGAGCATGTGCCAGACCGCGGTGAGGATCGAGCGTTCGAGAGCGACGAGGGCTTTCTTCTTGCCGAGGCGGGGCACCAGGCGGTGGTAGCGGGCGCCGAGGTAGGTGGTGTCCTGATGCGGAAACGGCCCCGGTACCGACGGGGGATGCGGTACCGGGCTGCGATCAACGGTACCCCTACTCGGGCTCCGAGGTGTCCGGTGAACAGGCGCGGCCGACACCTCGCCGTGCCGGTCGATGTGATCGAACACGACATGGTCGTCGTCCGCGCGATGCGCCAGTCGAGGACCCGCTCGCGCGCCAAGTCCTCAAGGACCAGCTCCTGCCCCTGGCCGACGACCTTCGCGGGACCGGGGCCAGACAACCCGCCCCACGGGTGCAACCGCCGCCACATCGGGTCTACGACTCCACCAGATACGCCTTCCGTGAAGGTGGCCGCTTCCACGGCACACGGGGAGCAAACCTGCACCGGCCGACCGTGATCCTGACCACCACTCGGGGACAGGCCCCCCACTCCAGGCGATCATTCCACAGATGAACACAAAGCTAGTGGAACAGCGCATCGAAGACATTCGGAAAGAAATACACATCGGGGACTCCGCGCGACGGAATCGCGGAAGCATGGCAACACTCCCGGCACCACCGCCCCATGCCTGGCTGGCCCCGCAGCCACGCTCCAGCCCTCCGCCCAGGGACGACACACCGCGTTCGTCAAGAACCGTTTCCCGTCCCACCCCTGCGATACCCGCCGAGCGCCCCAGCAACTCACGGACCGCAGCTGCGGCCGCTGTCGCCCTCCGTCCGATCCCCACACCGGCCATCCAGGCCGGGGGCGCCGTCGCCGCTTCGATAGCCGCACACCGCGCAGGCCTGGATCGCAAGGCGGCAGCCGGTGCCGGGCAGGCACCGCGCCCAGCCCACAGCGGCCGCGAACCAATGCCCCAGACCGCAGCCGCACAGCGCACGGATACCGATACCCTCCCCCGAGGGCGCTTCGGCCCCCGGGGGAGCCGGACGACGGGCCGGCGCCCTCGGAGCCCCCGGAGCTGCCTCACTCCCCTGCCGGCCGATCCAGCCGGAATGTATGCCGCGAACTGCCCAGCCCAGTGACGCCGCGGTCCAGCATCACGGCCGCCGCGCGTGAGGCGGACGAGCGGAACCGGCTGCCCAGGGGAGCGTCTCCGAGGTGACTCATCAGTACACGAACGAGACTCGACGGGGACACCGTGACGGCGGCCATGCCAAGCTCCAGGTGGGCGGCCAGTTGAGTCCCGGCTGATGGCCATCAGATGGCCACGAGCCGGGAGAAGCCCCGGCCGCCCACCTGGGCATCCTGATGGCCGTTGACACACCGATAAGACACCGACTGATGCCGGTGTACCTCTTGGAGTACTGCGCACGTCCCCACGGTGCCCCGTGCGCGCCCCGGCAGGGCCGCACCGGCGTTGCACACAGAGCCTTCGGAGGACTCACCTGTGCAGGGATGTCGCGTGGCGCCTCCCAGGAGACACGACCGGGACACCACAGGGACGCCGGCGCGGCTACGCGACGCCGACACGCCGAGTGCAGGAGTCCGACATGACCGCCCCGCCGAGCCTGGCTGAACTCGGCCGGAGGGCCGGCGCGAGCGAGCGGACCCTGTCCAGGCTGTTCGGCGACGAGCTGGGGACGGTCTGCACGGCCTGGCGCACACAGCTCCGCCTGCACCGGGCGGTCCTGCTCCTCGCCAGGGGACGGACCGTCACGCAGGCGGCCGCGGCCTGCGGGTTCTCCTCCCCCAGCGCCTTCGCCGGCGCGTTCAGGGCCGCCTTCGGACGGACTCCCGGGTCGTTGTACAGACAGCCGGCAAGCCGCGAACGACGGCCATCCCGCTCCCGAGGGCCACTCCGGACGAGGTGCGTCGATGCGGAAAATCAGGACCTCTACGGCCATCCGAACCAGAGCTCCGGGGTGCGATCCCGTTCGTTTACGAGGCTTCCATCTGTCGGCGACGGCCGAACGGATGGCGTCCCTTGAAGTGGTGTAGCCGTTCTTGGCTGATGTGCGCCCCCGGCTCGCCACCGCGTTGCCCCTGGTGGACCGCTCGTGCGCCCTGAACGAGGACGGGCCACCGTGCAACTCTCCGCGGTGAACGGTGAATCCGACCGGGAGGTGCACGATGGCCCTGGCTCATGATGACCTGCTCCGCCTTCTGGAGTCACTACGCTCGGCGGACGGACTGGAGATCGTCCGGGCCGCGGCCGAACGAGTCCTGCAAGAACTGATAGAAGCCGAGGCGACACAGCACATCGGTGCCGCATGGGGCGAGCACACCGAGACCCGCACCGCCTACCGCAACGGCCACCGCGAACGGACCCTGACCACCCAGGCCGGCGACCTGGAACTCGCGATCCCCAAGCTCCGCGCCGGCACCTTCTTCCCCAGCCTGCTGGAACGCCGGCGCCGCGTGGACCAGGCCCTCTACGCCGTCATCATCGAGGCATACGTCCATGGCGTGTCCACCCGCAGCGTCGACGACCTGGTCAAGGCCCTCGGCTCGGACACCGGCGTCTCCAAGAGCGAGGTCTCCCGGATCTGCGGCGAACTCGACGAAAGCGCCGTCGTCATCGCCACCGGCGTCACCGAGGACGGCGGCCGCGAAGTCCTCGGCCTCATGGTCGGTGACAGCGAGAACGAGACCTTCTGGACCACCTTCCTGCGTGACCTGCGCAAACGCGGCCTGAACGGGGTCCGCCTCGTCATCTCCGACCAGCACCTCGGCCTGGTCGCCGCCATCGGCAAGGTCATGATCGGAGCCGCACACCAGCGCTGCCGCGTTCATTGAAGCCGTAAAGAATCAACCTGTTGCTTCGCGATCAGCGACTCGTTGGCCTGGTATGGCGATCACGGAGGAGATGCTGTCCCAACTCGGCTGCCGTTTCGCGGTGTTGCTGCCTCATCTGAACGAAAGGCAGCGGCGCTTGGCCGTGGCGGCCGAGGCGAGGCTGCTCGGACACGGCGGGGTACGCGCTGCCGCACGGGCTGCGGCCGTGAGCGAGACCACCGTGCGCCGGGGGATCGTAGAACTGGAGTCCGGTGTCGGGCCGCTGCCCGGCGGGCGCATCCGTGCCGACGGCGGAGGTCGTAAACCGGTCGAGGAGATCGACTCTGGCCTGGTGAAGGCGCTGATGGCCTTGGTCGAGCCTGAAGAGCGCGGTGATCCGGAATCCCCGCTGCGCTGGACGACGAAGTCGCTGCGCCACCTGGCCGGGGAACTGACCAGGCAGGGGCATCCGGTCTCCGCGCCGACGGTGGGACGGCTGCTCAAGCAGGCCGGCTTCAGCCTGCAGGGCAATGCCAAGACTCTCGAAGGCACCCAACACCCCGACCGCGACGCCCAGTTCCGCTATCTCAACGAGCAGGTCAAGCAGCACCAGGCGGCGGGCGAGCCGGTGATCAGCGTGGACACCAAGAAGCGCGAGCAGATCGGACGCCTGCCCATGGCCGGACGCGAGTGGCGTCCGAAGGGCGACCCGGTGCGGGTCGAGGACCATCACTTCTTCTTCAGCGGTCCGGACGTCGAGCAGGCGATTCCGTACGGGATCTACGACATCGCCCACAACACCGGCTGGGTCAACGTCGGGGTCGACCACGACACCTCCACCTTCGCCGTCGAGTCGATCCGCCGCTGGTGGAAGGCTCGCGGGCACGACGACCATCCGCAGGCCACCCGGCTGCTGATCACCGCGGACGCCGGCGGCTCCAACGGCTACCGCTACCGGGTCTGGAAGAGCGAGCTGGCCGCGCTGGCCGCCGAGACCGGCCTGGCGATCACGGTCTGCCACTTCCCGCCGGGCACTTCGAAGGTCGGGTAGCCGGAGGGATTCGCACCCTCCGGCTCCCACAGATCCGTACGTGACGATCTCTCGTCATACGGCTCTTGTCGTCCTGATCACCAGGCCAAGGAGGGGGAACTGACCCATCTCCACTGCGCGAACATCCCCGGGCGGCGTTTGGCTGCCCTTTGGAAGGCCGCGATGGCCTTCCTCATCGCGCGAAACCGTCGGTACTTGTTGCGAAGCCAGCGCACCAGGTAGGCGTTGATGCGCATCAGGAGCGGATACAGGGCCGATCGGTAGAACCGGCCGTAGTACTGCATCCAGCCCGCGACGATCGGATTGATCCGCTGCGCGAGTTCTTCCACGGTGAGGTTGACCCGCCGGTGAAGCCGCCAGGAGCGGACCTCCTCGCCGAGCCGTTTGAGGGCGTCCCTGCTGACCGCGGGGCGGAACGACCATCTGATACGGCCGTTCTTGTCCCGCACTTGGCGCTGCTGGAACGTGAACCCCAGGAACGTGAACGACGTGTGCTCGTAAGAGCCGCGCCGCAACCCGTCCTGGCAGTAGACGATCCGAGTCTTGGCCGGGTGCAGACGCAGCCCGACCTCGGCCATCCTGTCCGAGAGCGCGGCCAGCACCTGACGGGCCTGACGCTCGGTGACGCAGTGCACGACCGCATCGTCCGCATAGCGTTCGAACGAGACAGCAGGGAACTCCCGGGCCATCCAGAGGTCGAACGCGTAGTGCAGGAACAGGTTCGCCAAGACGGGAGAAACCGGGGCTCCTTGTGGCGTCCCGCACTCCCGTTCCAGCAGGGTGCCGTCGGGCATCCTGAGCGGGGCAGCAAGCCACCGCCGCACATACAACTTCACCCAAACGGCGTCGGTGTGCGCTTCCACCGCCTTGACCACGAGGTCCCAGGGCACACTGTCGAAGAACTGGGAGATGTCGAACTCGACTACCCAGTCCCGTTTCCAGCTGCGTTCCCGACACTTCTCCACGGCATCCAAGGCGGACCGTCCGGGCCGGTATCCAAAGCTGTCCGGATGGAATACAGGATCCACCCGCCGCACCAGATGCCGGGCCACTACGGTCTGAGCCACACGATCAAACACAGCAGGAATCCCGAGGATTCTCTCACCGCCGCCATGCGGCTTAGGAATGGCCACCGCACGCACCGGCAGAGGAAAGTAGGAGCCCGACGACATCCGGTTCCAGACCCTATAAAGGTTGTTCTTCAGGTCCTTCTCGAAGTCGGCGATGCTCTGCCCGTCCACTCCCGGCGCTCCCTTGTTAGCCCTGACTTCCTCCCATGCTTCCTTGACTTCCCACTTAGAAATCTCAAACGGCTTGGCCTGTGACTTCAACTGGCTCACCGAACTCCTCCCGGACACCGTCCGGTTGATGCGATCAACACAGTCACGGACGACCCGGCCCCTTCGCTCCACCCCCGTTACAGGGGCTTCTCCACTACTACGAGCCGGTCCGCCGGCGCGTCCCGCGTCGGTACTCGGCCCCTTCACGGCACAACCGCTCGGGGTGCTCCCTCTCGCCCGCCCCTACCGGGACGGGGCTGTATCGGTGCGCGCCTTCTCCTGTTCCACATGACCGCGGCAGATCAGATTCACGTCGTCTCCATGCCGGACACCGCCTGGCCAGTCGGCGGGCTCCCGCCAGGCTTATCCCGGGACGGTTCCAAGCTTCCCGGTTTTGATGTCGTCGGAATCTTTTCGACACGTCAGCAACGATTCACTTGCGTTCGTCTTCCTGATCCCCACCTGACGCCTCTTGGACGCCTTTTCCTCATCGCTCACCACGACAGTCTTCGGCTAACGCGGCATGAGGCGGTTTGAAGCCTCCCCCCGCAGGGCGACTTCGAAGGGCCAATCCTTCATCGGTCACGCAGCACTGCTTCAAGAAGCTCGTCCTACATCGAATTCCCCTCTGCATTCAGGACACACTGGAACAAGATCGAGCACCGGCTGTTCTCCCACATCACCCACAACTGGCGTGGTCGCCCCCTGACCAGCCACGATGTCGTCATCGAGACGATCGCCGCCACCCGGACCCAGACGGGACTGCGTGTCGAGGCCCGCCTGGACCGCGGCGACTACCCCACCGGCATCGCGATCAGCAAGGACCGCTTCGCCGCCCTGCCTCTGGTCAAGCACGAGGTGCACGGCCAGTGGAACTACACCCTGCTGCCCGAACCTGCCTCGGCGCGGGCCCAGCCCGCTGTCGGTGAGGCGCACGGCGTCGCCGACCGGCGCCACTCACTCCTGGCCCGTCTGGCCGACCCGCGACTGACAGGACTTGGCAACACACAACTCGCCGACTTGTGCGCCGAGTTGGCCCCACTCCAGGCCGCGCGGGCTCAAGAACGCTACAGCCAACAGCGCGGCGGACGCGCCCGTCGGGCCACCGGCAAACTACGCGGCAGCAAGCCGGTGTTCGACGACGCGGCCCGGGTGATGCTCACTCTCCTTTACCAGCGGCAGGTCTGCTCGATGAAGCTGCTGGGCGACATGCTGGAGGTCACCCCCAACTGCATCGGCCACCTCGTCGCCGAGACCCGGCGCGTCCTGGAGGACCACGGCCACCATCCTGGATACGCCCCCACGCGCTTCACCACCGGCGCCGAGCTGCTGGCCTTCCTCGACACGGCAGCGACTCCGCCGCGCACTCAGATCATGGAGATCCTGTCCCGTCCGTGCCTGACCGGCATGTCCCGCGAGGACCTCGACACACTCGCCCGGCGCCTCGCCCCACGCCAGGCTGCCCAGATCGAACGCGCCTCCTATCGACGCCGGGGCGCCGACCGCCGGCCGGGCAGCCGCGGCGGCGTCTTCCCCCAGAAGATCGGCGACAAAGAACGCGTCATCCTCGCCGTCCTCTACCTGCGGAAGCTCTGCACCCTGGACGTCCTCGCCGACGCGCTGGGCGACGTGAGCCGGTCCTTGATCGGCAACGTCGTCCGTGAGGTCCAGCCCCTGCTCATCGAAGGTGGGCACCTCCCGCCACCGGCCACCACCCGCTACCGGACCGCCGCCGATCTCCTTGCCGTCGCACACAGCGAAGACGACACACCGACAGGTTGATTCTTGACGGCTTCATTTCGTCCGTAATGTCTTCTCGGTGATCCCGAAGCAGCACGCCGAGATGGCCGCCGCGACCATCCGCACGATCTTCGCCCAGCCCGATGCCGTCTCGGTCCGCACCCAGCTCGACACCGTCGCCGACGCCTTCGGCAAGCGGTTCCCCAAGGTGAAGGAGATGCTCCTGAACGCCAAGGACGAGCTGACCGCCTTCGCCGACTTCCCCCACCAGCACTGGAAGAAGATCCAGTCGACCAACCCGCTGGAGCGCTTAAACCGCGAGGTCAAACGCCGGGCCGACGTCGTCCAGGTCTTCCCCAACGACGCCGCCGTCGAACGCCTCGCCACCGCCGTCCTGATCGAGCTGCACGACGAGTGGATCGCCTTCCCCCGCCGCTACCTCTCCAACGAGAGCATGGACAGCCTCTATCCGGACAAGACCACCCTGCTGCCCGCCACCGACGAATGATCGCCTACACCACTCCAAGGGGCACGACCGCCGAACGATTCACCCGCCGCCGACATCCATCATCTAATCGTTTAAGAGCGGTGACCCGGTGGAGTGCGTATCAGTGACTTGGTGTGCTCGTTTACGAGGCAACATCACCCCTGCGTAATCAGCATGAACAGGCCCATCCACTGCGATCACCACATGTTCACCAACTGCCGAGTTCCGACCGCACACGTCGGCCAAACTCGATGTAGAGGGCGAGGGAAAGAGCATGTGCTACACGCTCACCAGCAGCTCGGAAACCGAACACATCAACGGTCCACACGGTTGAGGTCCGCTTACTGCAGGCTGCGGACCTTTCGAACCTGCTCTGATGATGCGGGGAAAGGCGGCGCGTGCGGCAACGGCCCACGGCAGCGTGACTGGGGTGACGATCACCCTGTGGGCGGAGACCGGCGGCGAGCGGGAGCAGCTGCAGACGTGGACGAAGGACGGCGGCCGGGTGATCCAACGGGAAGCGTGAACCGCCGTGGTTTGCACCAGCGGGACGCCGGTACAAGCGTGATCACTTGTAGGTCTCGGCGACAGCGGCGAAGTGGACGCCCAGGCCCCTGCCCCGACGTCAAGCGCGCAGCAGGGTGACGGCGCGCCCGGACGGCGTGGTCTGCTGCGAGAAGACGGTGCGCTCGTGGACCGGGGCTGCCTGGGGACGGGTGTCGAAGACGACGAGGGTGCCCGTGGACAGCTCCATGCGGTCCAGGTAGTCGTCCAGCTGCGCCAGCCCCTCCACCAGGGGATCGGCACGGCCCTGGCGCCACACCTTCAGCTCCAGCGCCTCACGCTGCACGGCCCTCGAACCATCGGCAGCGGCGTAGGGCTGACGGATCAGCAGGTCGACCCGGCGCCGGCCGACCCCGTACTCCCGGTCGATGAAACCCGCCCCGTTCACGATCCGGTGCAGATACGCCATCATCACCAGCTGCGCCGCCGCCTCCGGATACGTCGAGCTGGTGGCCAGGATCTCCCCGTTCTCCCGCCAGAACTCCGCGAACGAACGCAACAGCTTGTCCATGTCGATCCGGCCGTCCGGCAACCGGAAACTACTCGGGATGGCGGTGATGACCGATTCCGTCCTGACGCCCAGGACCCGAACGATCACCTCCTTGTAGATCGGGTTGGCCACCCGCACCGGCGAATCCGCGGCGATCAGCCCCAGGTCACGAACGTAGCCCAGATCGTCGTCGTAGGTGCTCGCCTCCTGCGGCAGCTCGCCGGCGATCAGCGGCTCGATCACCCGCCGCACCCGGTCCTCCCCCAACCTGGCGGCCAGCGAGTCCAGATGCGTCGCACGCGCCAGGATCAATCGCTCCTTCGCCTCGTCCACATGCTCCGCCGTGACCGGCTCGGACTGCGGGATCCGCATCCGCCTGGTGATCTCATAAGCCAGGGCATTGACCAGCCAGGGCTGGCCCTGGGTACACCAGAAAGCACGCTGGACCGCGTCCGGGGTGAACTCCTGCCCCGTCTGCGTGGTGTGCTGCCCGTACAACTCGACGACCTCGGGCTCGGTGAAGTCACCCAACCGCAGCGAAGCGACCTTGATATTGAACGGACTCGACGTCCCCAGCCTGCTCGGATCCCCGCCCGAGGCCGCCTTGTAGTCGCGCACGTCCCGCAGCCCGCACAACACCACCGAGTGCGGGAACTGCTCCCGCACGGCGGTGTAACCATCCCGCAACTGGCGCAGCACACTGCGCAGACTCTCCCCCCGCAGCGCATCGATCTCGTCGAAGAACAGCACCAGCGGACGCGAGCAGCTCCGCACCCACTCCGTCAGCCCCCGCGCAAGCCGGGCCCCGGGCACCGCGTCGGGCCAGGGGGCGGGGGGCGCGAGCTCGTCGGGATACCAGGCGGCCTCCGTCGACCGCCGGATCGCCTCCAGGATCAGCTCCTCCGCCCAGCCGACGTCTTCCCCGGCGGGTTCGGCGCTCTCGCAGGAGAAACGCAATGCCGCATACTGTCCCGAGGCCGTCAGGTCCTGGGCCATCGCCGCCAGCGCCGTGGTCTTGCCGGTCTGCCGGGGCGCGTGCACCACGAAGTACTGGCCCTCATCCACAATCTCGCGGGCCTGCGGCAACCGCTCCTGGGCCGGCAGCATGTAGTGCCGTTCGGGGATGCACGGCCCTGCCGTGTTGAAGTAGCGCACGACACAAACGCTATCCGACAGCACCGACAACGGAGCTGGGCGAGTGGAAGCCGGCTAACGCCGGAGCTCTGCCACAGCGGAGCCGTCGAGAATCCACAGACTGTTTCCGTGTTCCGGACTCGTTGACGCGGTACGGGGCGTTGCCCACCGCCCCACGCGTGTGGTGTGGAGATGAAATCCGCGGTGCGCATCAGAGTCCAGGCCTGTCCGGCTCCTGCGAACAGGTCCGCCGACCGTGCGGAATCAGTGCCTCTTACGCTTCTTCTTCGACCGTTTCCCGGCCTGCGGCCTGCCTCGCGAGGCCGTCTCCGCGCCCTTCGCCCTGCCGGTGGGCCTGGCGTGCGCCTCGGCCCGGAGGGCACGCAGAGCACGCCGCGCCTCCTCGGCCACCGCCGTGTCCGGATGACGGGACAGTTGCTCAAGGACCGGCGGTACCTCGTACGGATCGGCCACGGCCAGAGCTGTGACCAGGGCTTGGCCGCCTCCGGGCCACCCGGCCGCGGCCTCGTCGAAAGCGGCGTACAGCGCGTGGTAAGGCTCCGTTACCTCGCCTTCGCCACCATCCGCCGTGTCGGGGCCCTCGGCCATGCGATGGGCGAGGGCGGCGGTCAGACGGATCTCCTCGAACCGGTCGGCCAGGTACGTCGCGCGGGCGGCCTCGGGTACCCGGGCGGAGTCGGCCCGGTGGCCGAGAGCGCGCAGGGTGTGCGCGGCGTGTTCTCCCAGTGCGGGGCCGTCGAGCAGGGTCTCCCAGGCCGGCACCGGGGCGGCCGCCGCGTCGAGCAGGCCGAGCAGGGCACGCCGACGGGCCGCGTCCTGCCCGGCGGGGGTGTCGGCGAGCGCGGCGAGGAGCTCGGACCAGCCGTCGGCGCCGCGACCGGACAGCCAGTCGCCGAGCGTCTTGCGGGCCGCACCTGACGGCCACCACTGGGCGGCGGCCACCAGCCGGCCCCCGTCCCAGGCCCGTACCGCTTCCTCGGTCGGGAAGGTGTCGGGGTCGACGTCCGGCAGGTTCGCGGTGCCGAGGAGCAGGCCCTCGCGGAGCAGGGCGTGGCCGAGCGGGGTGAGGGTGAAGGTGTCGCCGGTGCGCTCGGTGACGCCGAGGCCGGCCAGCCGGTCGATGACGCGAGCCAGGACGGCGGCGCCGGGCCTCAGTTCGGCGCGGTCGTCCTCGGTCAGGCCAGGCAGCCCGGTGAGCGCGGAGAGGGTCTCGGGGTCCGGGAGTTCGTACGGGCCCGAGGCCGGGGTACGGACAGCGGTGACGGGGACGTACGAAGGCGGGACGATCCACGCGTCCTGCAGCGCGGCCTGGCGGGCCACCGACTGCGCGGTCCCCGCCTCCTGATAGAGGAAGTAGAGCTTGGAGAGATGCTCGCCGCGGTACTCCTCGGCGGTCTCCTCATCCTCGGCCAGCTGAGCCAGGAGGGAGCCGAGGAGATCAAGGCCGAGTCCGGCCAGTTCCCCCGGGGCCCCTTCGCGCAGGACGACGGCGGCCGGTCCCTCGATGAGCGCACCGCCCGGCGTGTCGGGGGACTCCAGCAGCAGGCCGACGGCCAGCGCGAGCCGGACGAGCGGTTCGTCGGCTGTTTCCGGGCGGTCCAGGGCTGCCGTGAGCGACTGTACGAGCGGTGCCGCGCGCAGCGCGCCGGCCAGCGCATCGAGGGACTCCGGCAGCGGGACCGGGGCCAGCGGGTCGGAATCGGGACCGAAGCACTCCAGGTGCTCCTGGGCGAGGGAGGCTGCCACGCCGAGCAGCGGCGCGGTGTGCCGGCCGCCGGGGGCCACGTGGGCGAACGGTCCGCGCAGCAGGGCGTCGAGCCCGGCAGCCGTCCACCGGTCCGAGACCACCGCCGCCTGCGTCTCGTACCAGTCCTCCTCCCGGTCCGTCCCGTCCGGCGCCCCCAGCGGGGCGCCCGGGAGCAGCGGGCCCTGGCCGGGGTGGGACCGGTCACGCTCGTCCAGGGCCACGAGGTGCAGCCGGGCGGCGAACTCGGAGCGGGCCCGGCGGGTGCGCTCTCCCGCCAGTGCCTGAACGGAAAATTCCCCAGGTGGAGGGCATGCTGAGGCCTTCGTTGGCCTGAGCTTGTGATGCGGGCTGGGCTGTCAGGCTGCGGGGCTGAGGGTGACGTCGTGGCCGAGGGCCTTGAGCTGACGAACCAGGTCGCGGGTCCGCCGGGTGGGGTCGACGAGATGCTGGTGATGGTCGAAGCCGAGATCGGTGTACGGGATCTCGGGATCGTTCAGCAGGTGCCAGATGATGACCAGGAGCGAGTGGCCGACGGCTACCAGGGCTCTCTTGCGGCCGCGGTGCTTGACGATGCGCTTGTAGCGGGCGCCGAGGAAGGTGTTGGACCGGGAGGCGGATAATGCGGCCTCACCGATGGCCCCCTTGATCCACGGGTTGCCCTTGCCGGTGGGGCCGGCGGTGTTCTTACCTCCGGACTGGACGGTTCGGGGTGCGAACTTCGCCCATGAGACGAGGTGGTCGGCGCTGGGAAAGACAGTCATGTCCGGGCCGAGTTCAGCCAGCAGCATCTGGGCGGTCCGCTCCCCGACGCCCGGGATGGTGACGAGCTTCGCCACCAGGCCGGGCCCGGAGACGGATCGGCCGCCACCGCTGGTCTCAGGGCATGGCAGTTCCTCGACGGCCCTGGTGATCCGGGCGGTCATAGCGTCGATCTGGCCGCTCAGGTGATCGATGGTGTCCAGCAGGGTCCGGCACAAGAACGCGTGGTGGTCCTCGAAGTGGCCGGTGAGGGCTTCGGTCAGCGCCGCTTTCTTGACGACCATGCAACCGCGGGCCATGTCGGCCAGTGCCCGGGGATCGCGTTCCCCTGCAATCAGGGCTTCGATCATGGACCGGCCTGAAACGCCGAAGATGTCGGTGGCCACCGAGGACAGCTTGATGTGGGCGTCCTCAAGGATCTTCTCCACCCGCTGTTTATGTCGGCTACGCTCGCGGATCAGAACGGCCCGCATCCGGGTAAGGTCCCGCAGCTGCCGCACCGGTTTGGGCGGCACGAACGAGGGCCTGAGCATGCCCCGTTCGGTGAGCTTGGCGAGCCAGACAGCATCCAGCTTGTCGGTCTTGGGTCGGCCCGGGACGTTCTTCACCTCACGCGCGTTGACCAGCCAGCACTCGAGCCCACGGGCCTCCAGAAGGAAGAAGAACGGCCGCCAGTAGGCGCCGGTAGCTTCCATCACGACCCGGGTGACACCCTGGCACACCAGGCGGTCGCCCAGTTCCAGGATGCCGATCGTGCTGGCCGGGACATTCCATACCTCTTGAGTACGCCGGTCGGAACGGCTGTGGTGGGGCAGGCGCATACACACCATGCCCGATGCCTTGGCGATGTCGATCGCCGCGACACGCTCCACCAACTCGGCACTATGTTCGCTTGTTTCTGTATCCGTCATCGATCTCACCTCATCTCGCGCTGAGACGGCCACGGAGCGCGGCTGACCGTGGAGCGGAAGGGACGGACGAGAATCTGAACGGCGTGCTCGTGGCAACAGTGCGTGGTCCCTCAAGCCAGCTCCGGCACCAGACTGTTTCGCGGGATCGATCCCCCAAGGCACTACCGGCGTCGACGGCCAGCCGCACTCCGATTTTCACGCCGGCGAGGCGTCCCGTCAGGGACATGGTGGACTGTTTCCAGGCCCCCGAGGCCGCCGGGCCACCCGCCGTCGCGCGGGCCGAGAAACCGAGTGCCGCCGCGCGTTCGGCCGACGGACGGGCGGCGAACGACTCCAGCCATCCGCAGACGGCGTCCGCGTCCCCGGTGTCCACGCCCTCGGCACGCATCAGCCCGGCGTACAGCCGTGGCCACGTGGTGCGTCCGGGAGCGGTCATCGCCTCGGTGAAGCCGTCGGCCAGCTCCCGCACCCGGGCCGCCAGGCGGGCCTGCCGCTTGGCGTTCAGCCTGCCCTTCTCGCGGGTGTGGTCGACGAGCGCGAGCAGCACGTCCACATAGCTCGGCAGCTCGGCCGGTGCGGCACCCGCGTACAGCGGCAGCAGGATGTGCAACAGCTCCTCGGCGAGGTGCTCGGTCGGCTCGGGCAGGCCGGTCCTACGGTGCTCGGTGCTCAGCGCGAGCAGCCCGGTCACGGCATCGGCCGCACGTGGATCGAGCGGGGTGCCGCGGTGTTCCGCCCAGGCGAGGAACGGTTCGAGGGGAAGGCTCAGGGGCGTACCGCTGTTCATCCAGGCAGGCTAACGCCGAGCGGCGCCCGCCAGCGCCGGAAACGACGATCCTCACCCCGTACCGCTTCAGAATGGCTGCGGTGACGCCGAGGAGGTGCACGGTGCGGGTGCGTACTTCCATGACGAACAGGGCGTACAGCCGTTGCAGGCCGATGGTGTCGATGTGGAAGAAGTCGGTGGCGAGCAGACCGTGCGCCTGGGCCTTGAGGAACACGGTCCACTCGCCGCGCACCAAAGCTCGGCGAGGGGCCGGGCTCAGGCCTGCGGCACGAAGGACACGACGGACGGTCGCCGGGCTGACCCCAGGCCACGTAGTAGTCACGCTGAGTGGGTGTCTCCGGTCGCCGTCGGGCGATGAACCACCGCACCCACGCCCCGTCGCCGGTCTCCGCCTCGGGGATACGCCCTACCCACCACTGCCAGACGCGGGAGTCGAGCTGGGAGGGGCCGGCCGGCAGGGTGACCCAGTCGTCCTCGGCGGCATGCCGCTCCACCGGCCTCGCGGCGTACCGCCAGCCGGGACGGGGCAGTACCGTGTGGTTGGCCTGCACGTTCACCGCGTAGGGCAGATGGTTCTCCTCCAGGAAGGCGCGGAAGGAGCCGTCGCGTCCGTAGACCTAATGGGCAGTGGCCACCCACACCCGGTCCTCGGGGAGATCGGGAACGATTCGGGCGATCATCTGCTCGGCCAGGCGGGGCTTGGTGGCGAAACCGACGCTGTCGGGGACATGCGCGGCGCGGCAGCGGGACCGGTCCCCGGCCCATTCCCTGTGCAGGTAGATCTCCCGGTCGACAAGCGCTTGCCCGCGGCCGGTGGCCGAGGCGGCCATCACCCCGATCTGGCATGGGAAGACCCCGCCGAGCGTGCCAGAGTACTGCCTGGCCACCCCGACCGAGGTCCGGCCCTTCCTGGCGAAGCCGGTCTCGTCGACCACCAGCACTCCCGCTCCGCCGGGCCCGGCGCCCCTCCCGCCGTCGTCCAGGCCGTCGATGACGTAGCGTCGGGTGAAATCCCGCAGCTCATCAACGTCCCAACGTGAGCGGTCCAGCAGATGCTGCTGCCCCCACGGCTCGGCGTCGCCGCCGTACCCGGCAGCTGCCAGCCGTTCTTGCGCGACACCGGGGAGAGCAGGCCCCGGATGCACCGCGCGGCCCGCAACCGCAGATCCGCCCGCGGAAAGACCCCGCCGACCTCCACCAGCAGATTCTCCAACTGATCAGAGAACTCCTCGGCCCGGTCCGTGACCTCCGGCAAGATGTCCAGTAACTCCTCCTTCATGAACGGTAGTTACCCGCACGCAGTGATCGTGGAACTACAGCGAAGCCGCTGATCTCCAACTGAAGGGTCTGAGCATGGCGGCGACCACTGACACGCCGACCGTCCCGGAGCCCCCTGCGTCGTGCGAAGGTACGGCCCGAGTCGTCGGCGACCGGCCGTTGACCTCGATCACCCGGGGACCGCTCGCCGTCAGCCGCAGCTCGACGTGAGGCACCCCCAGCTCAGGCCCAGAGCCCGGACCTCGGCGGCCAAGACCCCTTCAACAGGTTGCTCGACCTACGCGGCATCGCCCGACCTGCCCGATGACCCGCAAACAGGAAATTCGAAACCCTGCCTCATGCCTCCCGCGTCAGGCACGAGAAGACACCGCGTGAGAAGCAGTACCTGTGTGTACTGCACTGCCTGACCCTATTGAGCCCGGGAGGGCCGATGCTCAGCACTCCGAACGCGGACAAGGCATGGAAAGGCATGACGAGGTCCTTC
>NZ_JBFBBE010000110.1:0-29960 GCF_040682555.1 Streptomyces sp. NPDC051172 | reverse complement strand
GCCCGCGCCGGGGCCGCGCGGGTTGCGCGGCCCCGGCCCTCACCCGTACGACCAGGTCACTTCTTGTGGTCCCACAGGTCCCAGTCGTCGTCGTCCCCTATGTCACCGTCGAAGTTCCCGTCGGGGTGGTCGCTGTTGCCGGGGGTCCCTGACCCTCCGTCGTTGAACGGACGGACGACCGTGCCCGCGTGCAGCACCCGGATGTCTTCGGGATCGAGCGATGTCGCCATGGTTTTTCACCTCCTCTCACAAGGCCATGACAGTGCGTCACTGTCTTAGGCGAGGGTGAGGAATCCCTCGCGGACCAGGGTCCGCACCAACAGGAGGCGCCCCGGCCCGTCCAACTCACCGCGGATGTCGGCCGCGGTGAACCCCGTTTCGCCGCTCTGCGCCACGTAGCGCACTTCGGGCTCCACGTGTGCGGGCAGCTGCACGGTCTTGCCGTGGAAGTCCAGGTTGACCAGCTCGCCGGCGACGCCCAGCCGGAACGGCAGCCCGGCCCGCCGGCGCACCTTGGTGTCCGCCTCGACCTCGGCCTGTTGCTCCAGGTCGGCCAGATGACCGAGCAGATCCGGCGGGCTCAGTACCAGCGAACGCGCCAGGGACGCCTCCACCAGCTCTTGAGGCCGCAGCCGCTCAGCCAGCGCCGCGACCAGTTGGGTCGCGGTGTCCTGCGCCGTGCGCTGTGCCTCCTCGTCCCAGCCGAAGCCGAGCGGCAGCCCGTGTCGGAAGCGGACATCGGCGTGGGCCGCGCCGCGCACCGCCTCCTCCAACACGTCGTGCCACAGGATCGGGTGTACGCCCAGCGTCATGTGGACAGAAGTCCGGTCGTTCGAGGTGCCCGCGTGCAGGGTGCCCCGGGGCAGGTAGAGCACGTCGCCGTCGCACAGGTCGAACTCCTGGAGCGGCTCCGTCGGCTCGGGCAGCGACTTGTTGTGCGGCTGACTGCCCAGCGGCAGGTCGAGAGGGGCCCCGAAGAGCTGCCACCGCTTGCTGCCGTGCACCTGACAGATGAAGACGTCGTGCGTGTCGTAGTGCGGCTTGAAGCCGCGGTTCCCCGCGGGCGTCACATAGATGTTGGCCTGGATACGCGCGGTGATCTCGGTGCCCAGTGCGTAGGCCAGCCGCCGCAGCGGGGCGAAACGCCGCTCGAGCGCGTTGACGACCACGGTGGAGCCCTCCCGGTAATGCTGGTAGAGGACCTCCAGACCGTGCGCGCCGCCCTCACCCCGGCGGGAGTTGAGCTGGTCGACGGGCGTCTCCTTGCCGTCCCGTACGACCCGGAAGTCGCCGTCTCGGACATTGGAGAGCGAGAGGACCCGGTCCATGTCGGCCAGAGTCAGCAACTCCGCGAAGTAGCCCGGCGCACCCCGGCTGACGAGGAGCGGCCGACGAGCCCAGTACTCCTGCCGGAAGGTCTCCTCATCCACTGGATCGATCAGTCGGGCGAGCGTGAACCCGTCCCGTACGGCGGAGGTCCTGTCCACATCGTCACCGTGCAGTGCCATCAGCCCATCCCCCTGACTCTCGGCAGTACCAGGACCGTACGTGCGGCGACCCCAGGCCAGTACCTGAGAGTTCTCAGGGTCCCTGCCTCGGCAACTGCCGCCCTGCGGCGGCCGACCCGTGCGGGGAGAGCAGCGATCTCGGCAGTGCGGTGCATACGTCCTGGCCGGCCCGGGTGACGGCCTCCTCTCGCGACGCCCTCCACACGAACCGAGTCCGGACCAGCAGGATCAGGTGGGTTGAACGTGTCGGCTCATGCTGACAGGCTGCCGCCGTGGATCTGGGACTTGCGGGGAAGACAGCTTTCATCACCGGGGGAAGCAGTGGTATCGGGCTGGCCATCGGCCGGGCGCTCCGCGAAGAGGGGGCGGCGGTCACCGTCTGTGGACGGGATCCGGAAAGGCTGAAGGAGTCAGGACTGCCCGGGGTCCAGGCGGACGTCACGGATCCGGACGCGCTCGCCCGGGCCGTCGACGAGGCGGCTGAGCAGATGGGCGGGCTCGACCTGCTGGTGGCCAATGCCGGCGGTGTGTTCGGAGGGGGGCTGCTGGACTCGACGCCCGGTGACTGGCTGCGGACGTACGAGTTGAACGTGCTGCATGCCGCCCACGCCATCCGCAGCGCGGTGCCGCACTTCGAGCAGCGCGGGGGCGGCAGTGCGCTCATAGTGGCCTCGATCACCGGGTGGAAGCCGGGCCCCAAATCGTCCTACGCCTCGGCGAAGGCGGCGGAGATCCACCTCGCCGCCGCACTCGGCCAGGAGCTGGGCCCGCGCAACATTCGGGTGAATGCGCTCAGTCCGGGTTCGGTGATGTTCGAGGGCGGAGGTTGGGCCTGGTTCCGAGACAACCGGCCCGAGCAGTACAAGGCCTTCGCCCGCGACGACTTCCCCCGGGGACAGCTGGTCGAGTTGCACGAAGTGGCAGACGTGGCGTGCTTCCTCCTGTCGGCCCGCGCCGGCGGTGTCAATGGCACCAACATCTGCGTGGACGGCGCCCAGGACCACCCGAGCGCCGGCCGGCTCTTTCCTTAGACGCTGCCGGCCAAAGGTGAGTGCCGGTGAGTGGCTGCTTCCCGTCCGGGACATCACACCAGCAGCGGCTCGCCGGCACCCCTGCACGTGGGCCGAACCGAACCCGAAGGCGGGCCTGCTGGCCGGCCCCGACGGCCGACGATAGAAAAACCCTGCGCCCGACAGCGTTCTGCACGCGGTTACCCACCTGCCCCCGATGCCACCGAGGAGTGCGCAATGGGAACGTACGAGGATCTCTTCCGCTCCAGTACCGAAGACCCGGAGCGCTTCTGGCTGAGGGCCGCGGAGGGCATCGACTGGGATGTCGCTCCGCAACGCGCCCTGGACTCCTCCGGTGCACCCTTCTACCGCTGGTTTCCCGACGGGCGGCTCAATGTCTGTTTCAACGCGCTCGACCGGCACGTCGAAGCCGGCCTGGGCGATCAGCCCGCTCTCGTCCACGACTCCCCCGTGACCGGCACGCGGCGCACCTACACCTACGCCCAGCTGAGGGACGAGGTGGCGGCCTTCGCCGGAGGCCTGTCGCAGCTCGGCGTGGGATGCGGCGACCGGGTGGTCATCTACATGCCGATGATCCCGGAGGCAGCCATCGCGATGCTGGCCTGTGCCCGCATCGGTGCCATCCACTCGGTCGTCTTCGGCGGGTTCGCGCCGCCCGAACTCGCCGTCCGCATCGACGACGCCGCCCCGAAGGTGGTCGTCTCCGCCTCCTGCGGCATCGAGGGCAAGCGGGTCATCCCGTACAAGCCGCTGCTGGACCGCGCGATCGAACTCGCCGGCCACCGGCCTCAGAAGAATGTGATCGTGCAACGGCCGCAGGAACGGGCCGAGTTGGGGCCGGACGACCTCGACTGGGCCGACGTGATCGCCACCGCGACGCCTGTCGACTGTGTGCCGGTGGCCGCGACGGACCCGCTCTACATCCTCTACACGTCCGGGACGACGGGAAAGCCCAAGGGAGTCGTCCGCGACTGCGGCGGCTACGCGGTGGCCCTGCACTGGTCGATGGGCGCCGTGTACGCCATCGGCTCGGGCGAGACCATGTTCACCGGCTCCGACGTGGGCTGGGTGGTCGGGCACTCGTACATCGTCTACGGCCCGCTGCTGGCCGGCGCCACGACCGTCCTGTACGAGGGCAAGCCGGTCGGCACCCCGGACGCGGGCCAGTTCTGGCGCGTCGCCGCCGAGTACGGCGTCAAGACCATGTTCACCGCGCCCACTGCCTTCCGGGCGATCAGGAAGGAGGACCCCAAGGGTGCCCTCGCCGCGGAGTACGACCTCTCCCGCCTGCGTTACCTCTTCCTCGCCGGCGAGCGCCTCGACCCCGAGACCTACCAATGGGCGAGCGGCCTCCTCGACATCCCGGTGATCGACCACTGGTGGCAGACGGAGACCGGCTGGCCCATCGTCGCCAACCCGGTGGGCATCGAGCCCGCCCCGGTCAAACCCGGCTCACCCACCCGTCCGCTGCCGGGCTGGGACGTCCGCGTCCTGGACCCCTCCGGGCAGCCCGCGCCGCCCGGCGTCGACGGCGCGATCGTCGTCAAACTGCCCCTGCCGCCCGGCGCGTTGCCCACTCTTTGGAACGACGACGAGCGCTTCGTCGGCTCCTACCTCTCCGCCTTCGACGGCTACTACCTCACCGGCGACAGCGGGCACATCGACGCCGACGGCTATGTGTTCGTCATGGGCCGCACCGACGACGTCATCAACGTCGCCGGACACCGGCTGTCCACCGGCAGCATGGAAGAGGTCCTGGCCACCCATCCCGACGTCGCCGAATGCGCCGTGATCGGTGTCGCCGACGCTCTCAAGGGACAGATTCCGCGGGGCCTCGTCGTCCTGAAGGCGGGCACCGTCCGCGAGCCGGCCGAGGTCGAGGCCGAACTCGTCCAGCTCGTCCGCGAACACATCGGCGCCGTCGCCTCCCTCAAGGATGTCGCCGTCGTACCGGCCCTGCCCAAGACACGCTCCGGAAAGATCCTGCGCAAGACCATGCGCGGCATCGCCGACGGCCTCGACGAGCCCATTCCCTCCACGGTCGACGACCCGGGCGTCATCGAGGACCTGCGCCCTGTGCTGCGCCGCGGCCCCGGCCATGGCGTGTGAGCGGCCTTCCTCCGCACGTCGTCCCTCAGCGCGGACCGCTCGACCTCCGTGGTCGGACCCGGGTCATCCTCGCCCGTCGGCTGGGGCGAGGACGATGTCGAAGCGGACCCGTGTCCAGGTGCCGTCGACAGCCCGCCCGTCGGGGGTCGGCGTGCCCGCCTGACGCCGTTCGAAATCCTTGACCAGGGACTCCTTGACGCCGAAGACCGTGTCGGAGTCGAGCAGTTCGTCGCCCCGGACGAAGATGTGCGTGACGAGGGTTCGGCACTCGGGCGCCTCGACCATGAAGTGCAGGTGCGAGGCCCGCATCGGCGAGCGACCGGTCGCCGCCGGCATCCAGCCCACGGGGCCGTCGTGCGGGATCGGGTACGGCATCGGTGTGACGCCCCGGAAGCGGTAGCTCCCGTCGGCCTCCGTGAACAGGTGCGCGCGGGCGGTGACGCGGTCGTCGTACTGGACGTCGTAGAACCCGCCCTCGTCCGCCTCCCACACCTCGATCTTCGCCCCGGCCCAGCAAAGCCCAGCAGTCCGCCCGCGACATCGCGAGCGGCCTGCTGCTCAGGCCGAGGTCTACTGATTCCCCGTCAGTTGTCCGCGCTCGTACGGCGCCTGCGCGCGAAGTAGACCGCCGCGGCGCCGGCCGCCACGACCGCGAGACCCGCACCTGCGAAGACGGGGGTGCTGCTCGACGCGCCGGTCTCGGCGAGACCTCCGTTCGCGGTCGGGCTGTTCGCCCCCGCGCCGGGCGCCGGCGTGGCGGACTCGCTGGGGGTCGGGGACCCGCCCGCACCGGGCGTGGCCGACTCGCCGGGAGTCGGGGACCCGCCGGCACCGGGCCCGGCGTTCTCGGTGAGCACCGCCGCGAAGGCGCCGGCGATCACCTTGTGGCCGTCGGCGTTGGGGTGCGGGTCCTTCTTCGTGCACGCCCAGGTCAGCCGACAGATCTTGGCCACGTTCGCCGGCACCTCGCCCGCGCCGGGCACGTTCACCTGGGTGGTGAAGTCGTCCGAGGAGAAGACACCGGCCACGTCGGCCACCTTGAAACCGGTGGACTTGTAGACCTGAGCGATCCCCGTGTTGGCGGCCTTGACCAGGGGTGCCGACTCCTTGGCGGCCTGCTGTCCCGCGGCGCCCTGCAGCCAGGCCCCCAGGAACGGGTTGTGGTACGTCGAGCCCACGAACTGGGTGCTGTTCGTGCCGGCCTTGCGCAGCGCGCCCGCGATCTGGGCGAGGTTCTTCGCCATGGACTGGCTCCGGCTGTTCAGGCATGCCCCGTCGAGGGTGCCCGCCGGGCTGACACAGTTGAGGAGGATGTCGTTCGCGCCCACGCTGAGGGTGACGTAGGCGACCTTGCCATGGTGCTGGGCCATGGCCTTCAGAGCGGCGTCCAGTTGGGACTTGGCGTGCGGGTAGTCGCACTTCCCGCCGCTGATCAGGGACTCGGTGGTCTCAGCGGTGCAGCCGAGGCGTATGTGCTTCAGCCCGGGGGTGTGCTGCTTGAGCTGCGCGTAGAGCTGGTCGGTGTAGGCGACGTCGGTGTCCTTGTCGACATCCGGCTGGTAGCCGGAGGCCAGGGAGTCGCCGAGCGAGATGTAGTACGTGGCGTCCTTGGTGCCGGCCGCCTCGTCGGCGGTGGCAGGGCCGGGCGTGCTCAGCACGACCGCCAGAGCGGAGACGGCAAGACCGGGGCCGAAACGCTGAAGGGATCTCATCACTTGCGTGCGCTTTCCAGTGTGTTGGGGGGTTTGGATGCCGAAACGGAGCCGCAACGGTTTTCGGGCATCCGAAGAAAGCCTTGATGAAGGCACGGGGGGAATTCCGTCTCCGTGAACTGCGGGACCTGCCCGACCTCGCCCCGGAGGCGTGGGCGTCAATCTAGCAAAGCTGAAGCCGACTTGGACACAGGAGGACGACAACACGATGGTCACGAAGACACGTGCAATCTCCAGAAAGCCTCAGGCGGCCGGGAATTGATTACCAGACCGACCAGTAGCAATTCATTGAGTGATCAACCAGTCGCGCATCTCCTCGCGGACATCCGGCCGATCTGCACGAACCGACCGTTCAGTATTACCTTCGCGTTCGACGGACCGAACGGCACCGAATGCTGAATACAGGGGACACATGCCAAAACCGTCGGCCCATTCCGGTCGACCCATTCCACGGAGCCGAATAGCGCACGACATACAGGCCCGACTCCGAACACCTTCCTGAACTCTCGATGAACATGACGAGTACTTGACGGCCCGTCGAAATCGACCACGAAGAAAGCCGACGCCGCTTTCAAGGCCGGACGGCAGCCGCCCGACTGAGGGCGGGTCATTCGACTACTTCTTCGTCCTTCTCACCCGGTCGCCTTGTCGACAGTCGCGGCATGCCAGTCGTGCAGGACGATGTCCGCGGCGACGTGCCGGCCGATCGCCTCGGCTGCGAAGCCGTTCCAGGTCCGCGTCGAACTGTTTGACCTCCTGGCACGCGCAGCCCGACCGGTCCGAACGAGCCGGGCCGCCGTCTTGGCAGGCCGCCGGTCGGGCCGGACTCGCCAAGCGGCGCGCCACCTGATCGCCGTCGCGCCGACCCGGCACTGCGGGTTACCCACACCCGACCAGTGCCCCGTGACGTACGACATCGAGCCCGGCTCGCTTCGGTGGGCGCTTCGCGGCTGCTGTCGACCGGGGCCGAAGGTCCGAGCCCCGTTCCGTCCGGGACCTGTCAGCCCGAACGCACCAGCCGGAGCGCCGTGGAGCGGTGGACGATCTAGGCTGGAAGCAACCGCTGGAAACCAGCCCTGACGGGCACGGACGTCCGGACGGAGGCATGGCGCGTGGAGATGGCCGGCAGGCAGGACGCCCCCACTGCCGTTGCCGTGGTGGGCCCCGACGGCGTGGTGAGCGGCTGGAGCGAGGGGGCCCGGCTGCTGCTGGGCTGGACGGCGCAGGACACCGTCGGCCGCCCCGTGACCGACCTGCTGGCCGATCCGCCGCCACCCGGCTTCGCCGAGGGCTACGGCGCCGGCCCCGACCCCACCGGCATCATCCACCTGCGCCACCGGGACGGCTCCACGCTGGACGCCGTGGTGGCGGCTCACCCGCTGTTCGGTACCGACGGCCGCGCGCTGGGTCACGTGGTGACCGCCCAGCGCTGGGGACGCCGCCCGGTGATCGCCGACCGGGCCTTCGAGCAGAGCCCCTTCGCTCTGGGCGTCTACGACCCCGATCTGCGGTTCCTGTGGATCAACGCCTCCTCGGCCCGGGTGATCGCCCACACCGAGGATCAGGTGCTCGGCAGGAAGTACCGCGAGGTGCTCCCCGAATTCGACCGCACGCTGTTTCCCGAAAGGGACGACAAGCCCTACACCGACGCGCTCGCCCAAGTGGCGAGGACGGGCGAGCCCATGCGTCTCATCACCGTCTTCCAGCCGCGCGGCAGCAACTACGCCAACGCCTGGGCCACCAGCATCTGGCCCGTCCGGGATGCCGAGGGCAGGGTCCGCGCGATCGCCAACTGGGGATTCGACATGAGCGCCGAGTACTGGGCTCGGCAACGCCTGCTTCTCCTCAACAAGGCGAGCGCAGGCATCGGCCGGACACTCGACGTGATCGGCACCGCCCAGGAACTGGCCGAGATCCCCGTGCCGGGATTCGCCGACCTCGTCACCGTGGATCTCTTCGACGAGGTGCTGCGCGGGGAGGAGCCGCCCTCCGTGTCCGCGTCCGGTCCCGGCGGGACAATCGTGCTCAGCCGTGCCGCCCGGCACAGCGCGAACGAGGACACCGACCCCGCTCCCGGACCCACGACGCCGGTCGGCCACACCCCCGGTTCTGCCGCCGCCCGCTGCATGGCCACGGGCAGGTCCACGGCCGAGCTCGCCGCCGAGCCCGGCGAGGGCGGCGAATGGGCCTTCGGGCCCGGGCTCGCCGCCGACCCGGCCCACTGGCCGCCGGACAACCCGGTGATCAACGAGTCCATTGCCGCGGAGGGGCTGACCGGCCGGATCACCGTGCCCCTCCGGGCCCGCGGCGCGCTGCTCGGCGTCGTCGCCTTCTCCCGCCTCGACCGGCCCGAGGCCTTCACCGCCGACGACCTGATCCTGGCCGAAGAGCTGACGGCCAAGGCAGCCGTCGCCATCGACAACGCCCGCCGGTACGCACGTGAGCGCACGACCGCGCTGACCCTGCAGCGCAGCCTGCTGCCGCAGGGGCTGCCCAAACAGGAGGCGGTCGAGGTGGCGTCCCGCTATCTGCCCGCCGGGACCGGCGCGGAAGTGAGCGGTGACTGGTTCGACGTCATTCCGCTGTCCGGAGCCCGGGTCGCCCTGGTCGTCGGAGATGTCGTCGGCCACGGACTGCACGCCTCGGCCAGCATGGGCCGGCTGCGTACGGCGGTCCGCACCCTCGCCGACGTGGACCTGCCGCCGGACGAGCTGCTGACCCACCTGGACGACCTGGTCCTGCACATCGCCAGCGACCTCCAGGCCACCGGCGACTTCCAGCCGACGGGCGAGTCGGGGTCCACCTGCCTGTACACGGTCTACGACCCCGTCTCCCGCCGCCTCACGCTGGCCAGCGCCGGCCATCCCCTGCCGCTGATCACCTCCCCGGACGGCACCAGGGCCCCGGTACCCGCACATCCGGGACCACCGCTAGGCATCGGTGGGCTGCCGTTCGAGGCCACCGAGCTGGAGCTGCCCGAGGGCAGCCTGCTGACCCTCTACACCGACGGACTGCTGGAAAGCCGCGAGCGCGACGTCGACGAAGGGATCGCCGAGCTGCATCGGGTCGTGAACCGCTCGACCACCTCGCTGGAGGCCCTGTGCGACACGGTGATCGACGCCATGCTCCCCGAACGCCGTACAGACGACGCTGCCCTTCTCCTCGCTCGCACTCGCGCGCTGGATCCCCGCCACGTCGCCGGCTGGGACATCGAGCCCGACACCGCCCAGGTGCCGCGCGTCAGGAAGTTCGCCGTCGACCAGGTGGACGCCTGGGGCCTGGAGGAGGCCGCCTTCGTCACCGAACTGGTGGTCAGCGAGCTGGTCACCAACGCCATCAGATACGGCGAGCCACCGATCAAGCTGCGGCTGATTCGCGATACCTCCCTGATCTGCGAGGTCTCCGACGCCAGCAACACGTCTCCGCACCTGCGCCGGGCCCGCGCCTTCGACGAGGGCGGCCGAGGCCTGTTGCTCGTCGCCCAGCTCACCCAGGGCTGGGGCACCCGGCACACGACCAACGGCAAGACCATCTGGTGCGCACAGCCCCTCCCAGAGGCCGGGCCGCACTGAGACGGCATCTCAGGCAGCAGTTCCAGCGCCGGGTCAAGGGCCGGAGCCGTCCTCCGTCTTCTCGAAGAAGAACTCGTGCTTGAGGAAGGAGACGTCGTACTCGCGACCGGGCTGCGGCGGCAGCAGTTGGGAGGCCTGGAACAGACGCCACCCGTCGTGCAGTGCGGCAAGCCCGGTGGCGTAGGGCGGCTCGTCGCTGTCACCGGTCGTCGGACGGGTCCGGCCGGTCCCGTCGTATCGGGACCAGCCCACCACGTGGGAGTCGAGCGCCGACGTCGCGAGATAGAGAACCAGAACCTGCTGCCTCATGCGTGACTCCTCCTCAGGGTCGGCCGGTTGCTGACGCGCGTGACCCAGTACTCGACGTCGAACGAGTCGTCACCGGTCAGGGCCCGCCACAGCAGGACCCGGTTGTAGATCTCCAGTCGGGCCGTGGCCTGCTCGTACCAGGGGAAGTACGTGTTGAGTTCGGCGGTCACCGCAGGATCGTGCAGGTCGGAGCAGTCCCACAGACGCACCTGCGGCACGGTCGGGTTGAGGCGGAGCTTGTACATGTAACGGCGGCCCGCCGTGTCGTTGCGGCGGCCACCGTGCCAGATGCCGTGATGGACGAGAACGACCGTGCCTGCCGGGCAGGTGAGACGGGTCTGTCCCTTGAGGTTCTGGACGCGGCCGACGTCCGTCTCGTTGATCCTGCGCAGATGGCTTCCTGGCACGCTGAGGGTGCCGCCCATCTCTGCGGTCACCTCGTGCGGGTAGTACATGAGCTGGATGTCGAACGCGTCCGGCCGCACATCGATGATCGCGTCCCCGTGGAGCGGCTGCGCCTGCCCCTCGTGCGGCTCGCGCACATGAACCGCATGGTGGTCGACGGTGGGCTCGGGGCCGACCAGGCTCTCCACAGCGCCCGCGACGACCGGCAGGGCGAGCAGTTCGTGGACGAAGGTGTCGGGCGCGAACGCCCCGCCCAGCGGAGTGCCGTACGACACTTCCGGCAGGCCCTCGGTCAAGGCCGCGATGGCCCGTTCATTGATCTCGTGCGGCACCACCCCGTCCAGGCGCAGGAATCCCTGCGCGACGAAGCGCGCCACCTGAACCGATGTCAGGAGTTGCTTACTGGTTGACATGCGACGAACGTACGCGCCCAGTCCGGCTCGGTCGTGGGCTGAAATCGTCCAGTGCTGGTAGTTTTCCATCCTCGTGAAGCACGTGACACTGCGGCTCGACGAGGCGCCCACCGTGGTCAATGCCGGCATCGGGGTTCACGGCGTCTCCACCGCCCACGACGTCTTCCGGCTGCCCGACCTGTGGCAGCTGCACCTCTACAACTACGAGGGTGCGCTGTCCCTCGGGCAGTCGGTCCACCCCATACGCCCCGGCCACGTCAGCCTGGTGCCGCCGAACACCGAGGTGCACTTTCACTACCGGGGCAGGTCGGAGCATTTCTACGTCCATCTGCGGCTGCACGACGGCGGAACGTCTCGGGTGGTGCCGGTGATGCAGGACGCCGCGGCCGAGAGCACCCGCCTGGCAGATCTGCTGCGACACGCCGTCACGGCCATGCCGACCTCTCCTCCGCGAGCCACTGCCGAGGTCTGGACGGCTCTGTGGCGCATCGCCGAGTTGCCGAGGGGCGAGGGAGCCGGGCGCCGCCACCCCTTCGTGGCCGCCGCACAGGCCTATGTCGAGGAACATCTGGCCGGACCGCTGTCCGTACCGGACGTCGCTCACGCGGTCGGAATCTCCCACACACACCTGACGCGCGTGTTCCGTGGCGAAACCGGCCTCACGGTCGTGTCGTACATCCGGCACCGGCGCCTTCAACGCGCCCGCCACCTCCTGTTGTCGTCCACCCTTTCCATCACCGCCATCGCCGCGGCCGTGGGCATCGCCGACCTCCAGGCCTTCAACAAGGCCTGCCGCCGTGAACTCGGCGCCAGCCCACGTGACGTACGTGCGCACGCCCCAGCGGGGCTGGATCGCCCGGAGCGGGCGCCGACCGGCTCGTAGGCGCCCGCAGCCCACCGCATCAGGGATGCCACCGGGGTGATGCCGGTCAGCCGACCGGGGTGAACGTCCACAGCAGGTTGGTGCTCTGCTGCCACGTCCACTGCTTGGTCACGGCCCCTTGGGCGACCAAGCCACCGCCGTCGAGGACCAGTCCCGTGCTGCGGTTGGCGATCGAGTACCGGCCCTGGCCGCGGTGGGTGATCTGCCACTGCTGGGTGTTACTGCCGTCCCATGCCTTCTGCCGGGCCGGGTCGCCGTTGCCGGTGGAGCCCCAGCCGTCGGCGACCATGCCGTTGGTGCGGTTGACGAGCCGGTAGTAGCCGTTCCCGAGTTCGACTGCCTGCCACTGGAGATTGGTGCTGTCCACCGCCTCCCACTGCTTCAGGTTCGAGCCGCCGGCCACATTGCCACCGCTGTCCAGCACCAGGTGGTTCGTGACATTGGTCAGGCGGAAGTACTTGTCGGGCCTGAATGTGACCTTCAGTGATCTGATCACGTCGTTGTTGCCGGTCACCCGAAGGTCGGCGGTGTTCGAGGTGAACGTCCAGGCGGTGCCGGTGAAGTCGTCGCCGGAGTAGCCCGTCACCTGGCAGCCGTCGGGTACCAGGACGGACGATGCCGTCGCGGGCGCCAGGCCGGCGGCGGACAGCTGGGAGGACGTGTAGCTGCCCAACGGCAGGACGGCGCGGGCACCCTCGTAGTCGACGTCCGAGGTCACCACCGCGGAAACGCTCACGGGCAGGCCCTGGACCTCGACGCACACCACCGGGACGTCGGCGTTCGGCGCGGTGGCCGGCACGGTGACGTTGATCTGGTCGGTGACGGTGTACGGGAGCGAGACCGAGGGGTTGTTCAGCAGATGGACGCGGCTGATGGTGTTGTCGATCACCGGGATCCGCAGCTGGCCGTTCGTGGGCCAGGTGAAGACGTGGGCGAAGAGCTTGCCGTCCTTCTTGGTGACCTTCCCCCAGGAGGGTTCGGTGGCGAACGGACTGCCGCTGGTGCCGTGAATGCTGTCGCTGTACGTCGACATCCATGAGGCCAGGCCGTTCAGGACGGTCTGGGATCCGGCGGTGACCGAGCCGTCACCCTTGGGGCCGATGTTCAACAGGAGGTTGCCGTCACGGGAGACCACCGTGACGAGTTCCTGGAGGATGTCCTTGACGGACCGGTAGGAGTTCTCACTCCCCGCGTTGTAACCCCAGGCGCCGTTCATGGTGGCGCACCGCTCCCACGGCCGGCTCATCGGCGCGGAGGGGACCCCGAACTCCGCGACCGCGTAGTCACCGAGACCGTGGTCCCGCTTGACCCGTTCGTTGACGATGAGGCCGGGCTTGCGGGCGATCAGCCAGTTGTAGAGATCGACGCCGTCCGCTTCCAGCCACCAGTCCTCCAGGGTGGGGCTGGAAGGCTCGCCGAACCAGTCGCCGTCGAACCACAGCAGCGCCGGGTCGTAGCGGTCCAGCAGTTCCTGGAGCTGAGCCTTCAAATCGGCGATGTAGGCGGTGCGGGCGGCCTGCGAGGACATCGTGGTGAGACCGCTTTGGTGACGGTCGGTCTGGGAGGGGTGGTTCCAGTCGAGTATCGAGTAGTACAGGCAGAACTTGATGCCACGGCTCTCGCACTCCCTCTTGAGGTCCAGGAGGAGGTCGGTCTGGACGCCGTTGTAGTCGTGCAGGTTGTACTGCCTCGTGCCGGTGGTGTCGGTGAAGCCCGCGACGTCGGAGTCCCACATCGCGAAGCCCTCGTGGTGCTTGGAGGTGATCACGAGGTACTTCATGCCGGCGTTCTTGGCCAGTTCCGCGATGGTGGCGGCGTTGAACTGGGTCGGGTTGAACTCCTTGGTGACCTGGCTCTGGTAGTCCGCCTTGCTCCACCGCTGGCTGTCGAAAGCCCACTCCCCCTGGCCGAGCTGCGAGTAGGACCCGAAGTGGATGAACATGCCGAACCTGGCCTGGTACCACCAGTCCATCTTCGAGGGGACGGCGTACGCCTCGGCGGTGGAGGGCCACAGGACCTGCGGCAGCCCGAAGACCGCCACTCCCCCGGCAAGGGCGGCGGCCTTCATCAGGGAACGTCTGCTGAGGGAGGCAGAGGACATGGTGCGGCTCCATGGGTCGAGGGGGGATGACAGGGCGAGCGGAACGCCGACAGGGGCGGTCGGCTCCGCGGAGCTCACAAAGAGACATCGGATGGATTTATAAGAGACGTGGGATGGCGGCGTCCATAGCTAGGGCGAGATTGACTCAAAGAGGGAAACACACAGGGTTTTTGGGCAACCCGTAGAGACGTGACGCCCCACTCACCCAACGAGCGAAGGACAATACATAGGATCTATCGGACGACCAGGCCGGTCAGCTCATGCTCGGGCGGCAGCGGTTCGCGAGGTGCCGCGCGCGGCCCTTGACGGACCGGGAAGCTGCTGCGACTACCGCTGCTGCGCCGCCGGCACCGGACGCCACACCCCGTCGGTCAAGCCACGGTATGGCCGAATTTCGGCCACGACTTACTCAGCGACGACACATGAACACCTCAGGAAAGGCAAAGGAACGTCCCTGATTCAACCGCCACCTTGTTGTCGTGGCCCCGACATCCATACGGTCTGCGCGATCACGGTGCACACCCCGCATCGAGGTCGTACCGCGCACCCCCCACAGCCCTTCCCGGTTCACCCACTATGTGAAGGACGTACGTTGCGCAGAACCGTTTCCCTCACCGCCGTGGCCACGCTCGCCACGGCCGCCCTCGCCTTGGCCGCCCCGCTCGGCCAGGCAGCCCAGGCCACCACCTCCCCGTCCCACGGTGTCACCGTCGCGCACGCCTGCGCGACCCTGACGGAGAAGGGCGAGATGGCCTGCAACGCCCTTCAGGTCACCGCGGGCACCCCGAAGTCGGCACACGCCGAGAGTGACCTGACCGCCGCCGCCGCGCCCTCCGGCTACGGCCCCGCCTCGCTGCAGTCGGCGTACAACCTGCCCTCCGCGAGCGGGGGTTCGGGTCAGACGGTGGCGATCGTCGACGCCTACGACGACCCCAACGCCGAGTCGGACCTCGCCACCTACCGCTCCCAGTACGGCCTGTCCGCCTGCACCACCGCCAACGGCTGCTTCAAGAAGGTCGACCAGAACGGCGGCACCGGCTACCCGCGCGGCGACTCCGGCTGGGCCGAGGAGATATCCCTCGACCTCGACATGGTCAGCGCGGCCTGTCCGAACTGCAAGATCCTTCTGGTGGAGGCCAGTTCGGCGTCCATGACCAACCTCGGTACGGCCGTCAACACCGCCGTGCGGCTGGGAGCCAAGTTCGTCTCCAACAGCTACGGCGGCTCCGAGTCCTCCAGCGACGCGACGTACGACTCCAGCTACTTCAACCACCCGGGTGTCGCCATCACCGTGTCCTCCGGAGACAACGGCTACGGCGTGGAGTACCCGGCCGCGTCCAAGTACGTGACGGCGGTGGGCGGTACGTCCCTGAAGACCGCGTCGAACTCCCGCGGCTGGACCGACACGGTGTGGAGCGGTGCGGGCTCGGGCTGCTCCGCTTACGACGCCAAGCCCAGCTGGCAGAAGGACACCGGCTGCACCAACCGCACGGTGGCGGACGTGTCCGCGGTCGCCGATCCGAACACCGGTGTCGCGGTCTACGACAGCTACCGCTCGGCCACCGGCTGGATGGTCTTCGGCGGCACCAGCGCCTCCTCCCCGCTGATCGCAGCGACCTACGCACTGGGCGGCGCCCCGTCCGCCGGCTCGTACCCCGCATCCTTCCCGTACGCGCACACCTCTTCGCTGTACGACGTCACCAGCGGCTCGAACGGCAGCTGCGGCGGCTCCTACCTCTGCACCGGCACCACCGGGTACGACGGCCCGTCCGGGCTCGGCGTCCCGAACGGGACGGCCGCGTTCACCGGCTGAACCTCCGTACGGCGTAAACCGGTCGGAGTCGGCCGCGACGCCGGCTCCGACCGCGGGTACATCGGCCTTCGCGGAATTGTCGGCTCCCGGAAAGGGTGTTCAGATCCTGCGTCACCGCATGATCTGAACACCCTCTGCTCATCCGATGGAGAACTGGCTACGGAGTGATACTCAGGCCGCTGAAGCCGGCCGTACCCGAGAGTTTGTTGTCATGGGAGGTGTGGAAGACGCCCACGTCCTCGGTCGCCTTGGCCCCGGACAGGTTCACCGCCGACCCGACCCGGGTGAAGGTGGTCCCGTCGGTGGAGTAGTAACCACTGACCTGGCTGCCCGTGCGGGTGAGCCGCAACCACACCGGTGCCGTAATGCCCGTGGTCTGCGCCTCGGAGTCGAGGTATCCGTCGCCGTCGGAGTCGTACCCGAGAACGACTCCGTTGCCCGGTGTCACGGCCATGACCGCGTACCCCGCTGAACTGCCGGCACCGCCGATGCTGTTACGCACCATGATCCCCGCTTTTGCCCACGGGTTGGTGTTGTCCAACTGGTTCACCTTGGTGGTCACGGTGGTGCCGTTGGTGAACGCTTGGCTCTGGTAGATGGCCCCGTACTGGTCGTCGTGCTGTCCGCCGGCACCCCAGACGTCGGCCCCGGTGCCGGTGATCGAGAGCTGGCTCTGGTGCTGGTCGAGGAGGGCCGGGATGTTCGCGTATCCGGCGAACGGGGGTGTGGTGATGCTCAGGCTGCCGAAGGTGGCCGTGCCCGGGACGTTGCCGTCGTGTGAGGTGTGGAAGACGCCCACGTCCTCGGTCGCCTTGGCCCCGGACAGGTTCACCGCCGAGCCGACCCGGGTGAAGGTGCTGCCGTCGGTGGAGTAGTACCCGCTGAGCTGGCTGCCCGTGCGGGTGAGCCGCAACCACACCGGTGCCTTGATGCCCGTGGTCTGCGCGTTGGTGTCGAGGTATCCGTCGCCGTTGGAGTCGTACCCGAGAACGACTCCAATGCCCGGCGCGTCACTGGGGGTGGTGCGCGTCTGCCCGGTAGCCGCCGACGACGATGCCGCCCGCTGCAATCTGGTTGAAGAGCGAGCCGGCGACGGTGATGTCGCCGGCTCCCAGCCCGACGCCTGAGTCGTTCGCGTTGGCGTCCTCGCCGATGCCGAGGCCGTACTGGCCGGGGCCGATTTCCGTCAGATCGCCGCCGGGGGAAGGGATGTTCGAGATGCCGTACCGCTTCGGCCCGTAGGACGTTACCGTTCAGTAGACAAAGACGTCCCGGAGAGGTGTTCCGTATGACGCTCGACCGTGCCGCAGGCCTGGCGGAGTCCGTCCGAGCTCTCGCCGAGGGGGAAGCCACCTCCCGGGCACTCGTCGAGCAGGCCCTCGCGCGGATCGAGGCGACGCAGCCCTCCCTGAACGCCTTCCGGATCGTGCGCACCGAGGCCGCCCTCGCCGAGGCCGATGCGGCGGACCGGCAATGGGCCGCCGGGGTGCGCAAACCGCTGCTCGGCGTGCCCGTCGCCGTCAAGGACGACATGGACGTGGCCGGCGAGCCGACCGCCTTCGGCTGCGACGGGGAGTTCCCGCCGGTCGCCGAGGACGGTGAGGCCGTACGGCGGTTGCGCGCGGCCGGAGCCGTGATCGTCGGCAAGACCAACACCTGCGAGTTCGGGCAGTGGCCGTTCACCGAGGGGCCCGCCTTCGGTGCGACCCGCAATCCGTGGCATCCGGAGCACACTCCCGGCGGTTCGTCCGGGGGGTCGGCCGCCGCCGTCGCCGCCGGTCTGGTGCCCGCCGCGCTCGGCTCCGACGGTGCCGGGTCCGTGCGCATCCCGGCCTCCTGGACCCATCTCGTCGGCATCAAGCCGCAGCGCGGCCGCATCTCCACCTGGCCGCGCGGCGAGTCCTTCCAGGGCATCACCGTCAACGGCACCCTCGCCCGCACGGTCGCGGACGCAGCCCTGCTGCTCGACGCCGCGAGCGGCAACCACGAGCGCGATCCGCACCGGCCGGCGGCCATCAACGCCCTGGAGGCGGCGAGCCGCGAGCCCGGGCGGCTGCGCATCGCGCTCTCCCTCAAGCCACCGTTCACCGCCGTGCCCGCCCGCCTCCAGCCGGAGGTCCGCGCCCAGGTGCTCCAACTGGCCGAGCAGCTCAGCGCGTTGGGGCATGTCGTGGAGGAGGCCGACCCGCCCTACGGCCAGATCGGGCTCACCTTCGTCCCCCGCGCCACCGCCGGCATCGCAGAGCGCGTGGCCGAGACGCCGTTCCCCGCCCTCCTGGACCGGCGCACCCGCGAGGCCGCCAGGCTCGGCCGGCTGCTCGGCGGCGTACCGCTGAAGGCGGCGCGGCGTGCGGAAGCGGTGCTGCAGCGCCGTGTCGGCACGTTCTTCGAGTCGTACGACGTCGTCCTCGCGCCCACGACCGCCGCTCCCCCGCCGCGCATCGGCGCGCTGCTGTCGCTGAGCGGTTTCGCCACCGACCGGGCGATGATCGCCGCCTGTCCGTATGCCTGGCCGTGGAACGTGCTGGGCTGGCCCGGGGTCAACGTGCCCGCCGGGTTCGTGAGCGGCGGGCTGCCCGTGGGGGCGCAGCTGCTCGGGCCGGCCGACAGCGAGCCCCTGCTGATCTCGCTCGCCGCGCAGTTGGAGGCGGAGCTGCGCTGGTACGAGGCGTGGCCGCCCCAGCGGGCCGTCACGGACTCCCCGGCTGCGTAGGCGGGTTCGGCCCGTACCCTGTGACCATGGACGATGCGTCGATGGTCGGGCTCATGGGGCGGGTCACCGGTACGGTCGGGCCCGGGCTCGTCGGCGAGGTGATCGTCCGGGTGCGGGGCGGGGCCGAGCACTTCCTCGCGTACGCCGCCACCGGGAGCGACCGGATCGAGCGAGGGACGGTCGTGATGGTGGTCGAGTACCTGCCGCCCAGGACCGTCTACGTCACCGCCGCGTACGACAGTTGAGCATACTCCATCCCAGGTGAGAGCCTTGGCAAGGGGTGGGCGTCAAGAAAACGACAAGGATTCGTAGGCGTCTTCTCACCGGCCTCGCGCAGGAGCACACTCCCTTCGTTCGGTGCCGAAAGGGCACCATGCAAAGGGGGCGTATGCCGATGGTTGTCGGCGTCGTTGCGGGAGTGGTGGTTGCCTCCATTCTCGTTCTGATCGGTCTGTTCAAGCTCATGTGGCGCGTCGCCGAGCCCAACGAGGCGCTCGTCATCTCCGGCTCGAAGCACAAGACGGAGGGGCTCGGGGAGGGCATGGGATTCCGCATCGTCACCGGCCGCGGCACTCTGGTGCTGCCCGGAGTGCAGGCGGTGCGCAAGCTCTCGCTCGACCTGAACGAGACCGAACTGCATGTGGACTGCGTGACCCACCAGGGCATTCCGCTCAAGGTGCGGGGCGTGGTCATCTTCAAGGTGGGCGACGACTACGTGTCGATCGCGAACGCGTCCCGCCGCTTCCTCGACCAGCAGAAGCTGATGGCCGAGCGGGTGCACAACGTGTTCGCCGGTCATCTGCGCTCCATCGTCGGCGGGTTGACCGTCGAGGACATGATCCGCGACCGGGAGAAGCTCACCGCGCAGACCCGGGCCGCCTGCGGCACGGAGATGGAGAAGCTGGGGCTCATCGTGGACTCCCTGCAGATCCATGAGATCGAGGACCCGACGGGGTACATCCAGAACCTGGCCGCACCGCATGCCTCCGCCGTCCAGCGGGACGCGCGGATCGCGCAGGCGGAGTCGAACCGGCTGGCCACCGAGGCCGAGCAGCAGTCGTTCGCGCGGATGGCGGAGGCCACCCGGGACAGCGAGATCCTGCAGGCCGGCTACCAGGCCGAGCGGGACAAGGCCGCCGCGCAGGCACGGCAGGCGGGTCCGCTCGCCGATGCCGCGGCCCGGCAGGAGGTCGTCGTCCAGGAGACCCGGGTCGCCGAACTCGAGGCGCACCGGCGGGAGCAGCAGCTCCAGGCGGACGTCCGCAAGCCCGCGGACGCCACGGCCTACGAGAAGCGCACGCTGGCCGAGGCCGAGCGCGACGCGCGGATCTCGGCGGCACAGGCCAAGGCGAAGGAGACCGAGCTGGCGGCCGCCGCCGAGGCGACCCGGGTCAAGACGGCCGCGAGCGCCGAGGCCGAGGCGACCAAGGCACGCGGTGCCGCGGCCGCCACGGCGACCAGGGCAACCGGTGAGGCCGAGGCCGCCGCCGCGCAGGCCAAGGGTCTGGCGGACGCCGAGGCGACCAAGGCCAAGGGTCTCGCCGAGGCGGAGGCCATCAAGGCGAGGGCCGCGGCCCTCGCCGAGAACCAGGAGGCGGTCGTCGCCCAGCAACTCGCCGAGAACTGGCCGGAGATCGTCAAGGCGGGCGCGTCCGCGTTCGGCAGTGTCGACAACATGGTGGTGCTCAACGGCGCGGACGGCATGGCCGACATGCTCGCCAAGGCGCTCACCATGGGCGGCACCGGCCTCGGCCTGGCCCGCCAGCTGCTGGCCTCGATGAACCAGAACGGGCAGAGCCCGCACGGCACTGCGCCGTCCCTGAACGGGATAGCGGCACCGCCGTCGCAGAAGGTACCGGTGGAGAAGGAGGGATAGCCGCACCGGCGCAGGTACGACAGCAGCCCCCGGGGGCCCTCGGTTTCGAGGGCCCCCGGCCTGCTGAGCCGTCCCACCCCTCTAAGGTGCCTGCGTGACTGCGTTTACCGATGAGAACGTCCCGGGCCGCTTCGGCCCCACCGCCACCACCGAGGCCGACCCGCGCCAGGTCGGCAGGGTGCGCACCGAGTACTCCCCCGCGCACGACGGCGACCCCGACCCCGGCGAGATCGTGTGGACCTGGGTGCCCTTCGAGGAGAACGACGGCCGCGGCAAGGACCGCCCGGTGCTCGTCGTCGCCCGCGAGAGCGCCGGCACTTTGCTCGCCGTGCAGCTGTCCAGCAAGCGGCACGACGACGACCGGGAGTGGGTGGCGATCGGCAGCGGGCCCTGGGACCGGTCGGGGCGCGACTCCTGGATCGACGTGGACCGGGTGCTGCGACTTTACGAGGACGGCATGCGCCGCGAGGCCTGCGCCCTGGACCGCGGCCGGTTCAACCTGGTGCGGCAGCGGCTGGCGGAGCGTTACGGCTGGAGCTGAACGCCAGGCCCCGGCCCGACCGGCCGGGGCCTCGCGCATGTCATGCCGGTTCGGGCTGGGGCTCCAGTTGCCGTGCCGGAGCTGCCGTCGGTTCCCACGCCCTGGTGGTCCGTACGTAGTCGTGGATCACCGAGATCATCGCCAGCAGGAGCAGCGGCCCGAACAGCCACGCGTGCTTGGCCATGTCCATCGGCAGGTAGCGGTACGACAGCAACAGCGCGGCGAAGACCGTTGCGCCGTGGGCGACCAGCTGGATCCCCGACCGGTCCCAGCCGCGGGCGTGGGCGCGCAGAGCTGCCTCGATGGTGAGCGTGAACACCGCGCCTGCGATGAGGTCCGCGCCGTAGTGGTAGCCGAAACCCAGGGTGGCGCAGAGGGTCGCGATCAGCCAGAACGTGCCGGCGAAGCGCAGAGCCCGTGGGCCCTTCCGGGAATGAATGAAGATCGCGGTGGCCCATGCCGTGTGCAGGCTGGGCATGCAGTTACGGGGCGTGAAAGCGTCGAACGGCATCGGATGCGGGGTGTTGAGCGGCGGCGTCGTCCCCGGCCACAGGTCGGCCACCGCCCAGTGCACGGTGGGCAGTGCGTCCGGCCCCAGGTCGGGCGAGGGCCACTGGTCGGTGCCGGTGCCGTAGGCGAAGATCGGCCCGACCACCGGGAAGATCATGTAGATGGCCGGTCCGAGGAGGCCGATCACCAAGAACGTGCGCACCAGATGGTGGCCGGGGAAGCGGCGCTCGGCGGCCACATTGCGCAGTTGGTACAGCGTCACGACGACGGCGGCCACCGCGAGCTGGCCGTAGACGAGGTCGAGCAGATGGAAGCCGACCGGTCCGGTGGCTTTGACGACCCGGCCCATCAGCCACGACGGATTGCCCAGCGCGTGATCGGCGGTTGCCACGTACTGGTCGAGCACCATCGTGCGCGTCTTCGACGTGATGAGCAGCCAGGTGTCACCGGTCTTGCGGCCGGCCACCAGCAGCAGGGCCAGCCCGACCCCCTTCAGCAGCAGAAGACGTTCCTGGCCGGTGCGGCGTGTGACAGCGATGACGGCGCAGCCCAGAATCACCCACAACGCGCCGTTGCCGAACGGATGATGGCCCTCGGTCACCTTGACGTCGCACGCCCAGCGCACCACCACGAAGACGATGTCGATGCCGATCGCTGTGCCCGCCGCGATGAACCGTTGCCGCCGGGTGAGCACCACCATCATCAAACCCATGCTGGCGTACAGCAGGAAGCCCGATTTCGGGGGCAGTACCACCTCTTGCACCTGGGTCGTGAGTGGCCCCGGCAGGCCGTAGTGGCGCGCGGCGACCTCCAACGCGAGGAGGAATCCGAGCACCACTACACCCGCCGCGGTCCACAGCAGCGTCCGCGGGCGCCGCCAGGTGGCGAAGGAAGAACCGGATCTCATTCGCGGGAACAACCGCGATTCTCTGGGTATCAATTGGCTGGCCGATTTTTTAGATGTTGGTTAGTCAGGTCGCTATTCGTGCTGGATGGCAAAGGTTTTTCGGTCGAGGGCGGACTATGGCGGCGATCGTCGTGGGCTCGAACATGCTATCGGGGCGGCGCAAGGGGGTTTCGCTGGTCGCGGGCGGTCTCTCGACGCCCGCACCGAGTGAGAAGACCCGTTCGACCCGAAGAAGGTTCCCTCACCCGGCAGTCAGCAGACCGATTCCCAGGGCGATCAGGGCCACGACCTTGGCGGCTTCGAGGGCGACGTAGTACAGGTGGTCCCGCGAGCGGGGCAGGTCCTCGCCCGCCAGGACCCGGTCGGATCTGCGGTTGAGTCGCGGGCGTACCGCGAGCAGTTGCACGAGGAGCAGGACCGCCGCGGCGGCCACCGGCCCCACGACCCGCCCTGGCGGATCGCCCGCCGCGACGGCGGCCACGACCACGACGGCGAGCACGGCCTCGGTGAGGTTCAGCGCCCGGAAGACCAGCCGGCCGATCCCCAGCCCGATGGGAATGGTCACGCCAGGCGCGCGGAACTTCAGCGGTGCTTCCAGGAAGGAGATCGCCAGCACCATGCCGAGCCAGACGAAGGTGATCGCGGCCGCCACTGCGGCCCACGTCGGGTACATCAAGGATGCCTCTCTGCTGTCTGCTGCGGTGCGGGCGCCAGGTGGGCCAGGCACGCATCGGGTTCGGCGAACGGCTCCAGATCGGTCGCGGTCAACGGAGCGCGCAGCTCGGCCAATGCACCCTGCATCAGCGCCAGATGCAGCGGGCAGACCAACTGGCCGTACTCCTCGGCGAGTTCGAGGAACGGACAGTGCCGCAGCCGGATCCGCGAGGGGGCCGTGCCGCCTTCCGGGTCCGGGGCGAAGCCGAGACCGTCCAGCAGCTCGACGAGCCGGCCCGCCGACTCCTCGGGGGTGGGCCGCCGGGACGGAGGTGGCGGCTCGACCAGGGAACGGCCCCAGGCCCGGCCGGCCTCCATCGCGGTGGAACGCGCGTCGGGCCCCGTGGCGGCGATCCGGCCGAGCAGCATCTGCGCAAGCAGCCGATAGCTGCGGGTTCCGCCACGGTCCATGCCCGGCCTCGGGACGTAGACGGTGCGCGGCCGCCCGGGCCCGGAGGGCTCCAGAACGCGCCGCTCCACGAGCCCCTCGCCCGCCAGCGCCTCCAGATGGAAGCGGACGGTGTTGGCATGGACGCCGATGCGCTCGGCCGTCTCCGCGACGCCGAGCGGGGCCGCGGCCGTGCGCAGCACGTCGAGGACCTCACGACGGCGCGCACTTCTGTGCGCCCCTGACATGCCCCTCACTCCCCTCCCACCTGCGACCATTTTCTCCAAATAATACTTGTAATAATTGGTGGGCAAGCGGCAGGGCCGGCGAGTGCGGACAGATGGAGGGGAGCCGATGAGCAAGGCCGAGAGGCAGGTCGGCCGGGAGGCGGAGGCGGCGGCGCCGCGCATCCTGGGCAACGCCGACTCCTTGAGCGCCACGGCTTCGAGCGATACCGCGGTGCTGTGGAAGCTCGCCGAGAGCGAACGCCAACTCGACGCCAACGTGGTCCGTTTGACTCCGGGCCGCCATATCGCGCCGCACGCGGAGCCCGACCTGGACGTACTGGTGCTCGTCGTCGCAGGCGACGGCGTCCTCGGCGCCGGCCCGCAGGACGAGCCGCAGACCCTGACCACCGGCGCCCTGCTCTGGCTCCCCCACGGCTCCACCCGAAGCATCACCGCGGGGGACGACGGCCTCGCCTATCTGACGGTCCACCGCCGCCGTCCCGGCCTGCAGATCGGCCAGGCTCCCTGAGACCGCCACCGGACGGAGGCCTGCGGGAGACTGTCAGCCCTGTGCAAAAGCAACGAGAAGCAAAGTACTGGAGGCGGGAACTCCGACCGTCTTTCATCCGTCTTCCTGTGTGAGTCCCCCGCAGCATCCCCCGTCTGCGGGGGACTCACCGACTCGACTGCGGCTGCGCCACCGGAAACGCCCGTGCGAATGCGCCTCGGACCGTATGGCCCGTCGTGCGGTCCAGGATCCCGAACGTCACCCGCTCGAAGGTGCGGGCGAATCGGCCGTCGGGGCCGAGCAGCGCCCGGAAGGCGCCCGCCACCTGCGCCGGGTCGTTCTGGAAGACCCCGCACCCCCATGCGCCCAGCACCAAGCGCCGGTAGCCGTGGACAGCGGCCGTCTCCAGCACCCGCTCGGCGCGGACGGCCAGGGCCTGTGGCAGTTCACCGGCGCGCTGCGGCGCCGTACGCCTGATCACTTCCGCGTTCGGGGCGGCGGCGGTCAGGAAGCCTGCCGTGTACGGCTCGTCCAGCAGGCGGCCGCGATCGTCGCGGAAGACGGGCACCGCCGGGGAGTGGATGACCCGGTCGGTGTAGAACGGGTCGCGGTGGTTGCGGTGGTGCTCGTAGAACTCCGGGGTCCGCAGCAGGCACGTGTACAGCGCGGAGGCGCGGCACAGGGCCTCTTCCTGGGCCTGGGCGCCGTTGAGGAAACCGCCTCCCGGGTTGCGGGCCGAGGCGAAGTTCAGCACCGCCACCTGCCCGCCGAGCCGGCGCGCTGCCTCCAGGCTGCTCTCGCCGGTGACCTCGAAGAGCGTGTCGGCAGTGGCGGTCGGTGACACCTGCACGGGGTCCGGCCCGTGCATGCGCGTACCGGCCCGCGCCGCCTCCACCGCCGCCGCAAGGGACACCTCGCGCCCGTCGGACGCCTGATACGCGCCCGCCGCCACGATCTGTTGCGTCTGCTGCGCGACGCCGCGCAGGCGCGCGCTCATGGCGCCACCCCCGTGTGCGCCATGCTCGCGCGCCGTGCGCGCTCCCCCATCGTGCTCATGGACCGATCGTGGGCGATCCTGGACATGCGGTGCAACAGAGTTTCCGCGTCCGCGAACGCCCAGGAAAGCCATAGGAAACGCCCGGAACGAGGAGATTACCGAGCCGGAACATGCCGATACGCACCCTTGTGCGATGCGGCGGGAGGGTCTTGGGTGGGACGAGTGCTGCCGTCCGGGCACCTGACGGGCCGGGTCGGCGACACGGTCGAATCTCAGGAGGTTCCAGACATGTCAGATACGCCGAGCGCCGCTCCGGCGAGCGACTGTACGGAGCCCCGCACCGCCCTCACCCCACCCGAGGTGGAGGCACTGGTCCGGGGCATCTGTTTCAAGACCGGCCCGCCCCGCACTGTCGGGGTCGAAGTGGAATGGCTGGTCCACGAGCTGCGCACACCGCAACTCCCCGTCACACCCGAACGACTCGAAGCGGCCTACGCCGCACTGCGGACCGTGCCCCTGAGGTCGGCGCTCACCATTGAGCCCGGCGGCCAGCTGGAGCTGAGCTCGCCGCCCGCCACCTCCCTGATGGAGTGCATCGGTACCGTCTCCGCCGACCTCGACGCCGTCCGCTCGGTCCTCGCCGGGCAGGATCTCGGCCTCGTCGGCATCGGACACGACCCCTGGCATCCGCCCCGCCGCTTCCTGCACGAGCGGCGCTACGACGCCATGGAGACCTGCCTGGACCGCACCGGCCCGGCCGGGCGCCGCATGATGTGCACCTCGGCCTCCGTCCAGGTCTGCCTGGACGCCGGACACGAGGAGCCCGGCCCCCTCGGCCACGGCCGCCGCTGGTGGCTGGCGCACCAGCTGGGCGCGGTCCTGGTGGCCGCCTTCGCCAACTCCCCGCTGGCCCGGCGTGAACCCACCGGCTGGCGCTCCACCCGGCAGCTGCTGTGGCTGGAGATCGGTCCCGACCGCGCGGGCGCGCCCCCGCTGGACGGGGATCCCCGCCGGACCTGGGCCCGGCACGTCATGGACGCGCCGGTGATGTGCATACGGGGGGACGAAGGGCCCTGGGACGTTCCGGAGGGGCTGACCTTCCGGGAGTGGGCCAGGTCCGGGGCGCCGCGGCCGCCCACCCGCGAGGACCTCGACTACCACATCACGACGCTGTTCCCTCCGGTCAGACCGCGTGGCTTCCTCGAACTGCGCATGATCGACGCCCAGCCCGGCGAGGACGGGTGGATCGTCCCGCTCGCCGTGACGAAGGCGCTCTTCGACGACCCGGAGGCCGCCGAGACCGCGTACCGCACCGTGAAGCCCTTGGCCGAACGGGCGCTGACGCTGCCGGCGCCGCACAATCCGCTGTGGATCGACGCGGCCCGAGTCGGCCTGGCCGACTCCGAGCTGCAGGAGGCGGCCGCCACCTGCTTCGCGGCGGCGCTCGAGGCCCTGCCCAGGCTCGGCGCCACCACCCGGGTCACGGACGCCGTGTCGGCGTATCTGGACCGCTATGTCAGCCAGGGCCGCAGCCCCGCAGACGACCTGCTGGACCGGGTGCGCGGCACCGACCGGCGCCCGCACGGGAAGGACCTCCGCACATCATGACCGACCCCGCCCTCGACGAACCCTCGATCGACGCAGAGACCCTGCGCGAGCGGGCCCTGACCACCCTGACCACCGCCCGCGACCGCACCACGCTCCTGACCAGCTGTGTCGAGGAGCCCGACCTGACCGCGCAGCACTCGCCGCTGATGTCGCCACTGGTGTGGGACCTGGCCCACATCGGCAACCAGGAGGAGCTGTGGCTGCTGCGGGCGGTCGCCGGCCGGGAGGCGATGCGCCCCGAGATCGACGGCCTCTACGACGCCTTCGAGCACCCGCGCTCCGAACGGCCCTCGCTGCCGCTGCTGCCGCCGGCGGAGGCCCGCACCTATGCGGCCGAGGTGCGCGGGCGGGTGATGGACCTGCTGGAGAGCGCCGACTTCCACGGCACCCGGCTCACGGAGGCGGGCTTCGCCTTCGGGATGATCGCGCAACACGAACAGCAGCACGACGAGACGATGCTGATCACCCATCAGCTCCGCAAGGGTCCGCAGGCCCTGACCGCCCCGGACCCGCAACCCGTGCCGCTGTTCACCGGCCCTGCCGAAGTCCTCGTGCCGGGCGGCCCGTTCACCATGGGCACCTCCACCGAGCCGTGGGCGCTGGACAACGAACGCCCCGCGCACCGGCGCGAGGTGGCGCCCTTCTACATCGACACCACCCCGGTGACGAACGCCGCGTACCAGGCGTTCATCGACGACGGCGGCTACGACAACGAGCGCTGGTGGACGGCGCCGGGCTGGGCGCACATCCGCGAGCACTCGATCAACGCCCCGCTGTTCTGGCGCCGTGACGGCAGGCAGTGGCTGCGGCGCCGCTTCGGCATCACCGAGGTGGTACCGCCGGACGAGCCGGTGCTGCACGTGTGCTGGTACGAGGCCGACGCCTACGCCCGCTGGGCCGGACGGCGGCTGCCCGCCGAGGCCGAATGGGAGAAGGCCGCCCGCCACGACCCCGCGAGCGGCCGCTCGACGCGCTACCCGTGGGGTGACGCCGACCCGGCACCCGAGCACGCCAACCTCGGCCAACGGCATCTGCGCCCGGCCCCCGCCGGCAGCTACCCCGCGGGCGAATCCCCGCTCGGGGTACGCCAGTTGATCGGCGACGTGTGGGAGTGGACGTCGAGCGACCTCGCGCCGTACCCCGGCTTCGAGGCCTTCCCGTACAAGGAGTACTCGGAGGTGTTCTTCGGGCCCGAGTACAAGGTGCTGCGCGGCGGTTCGTTCGCCGTGGACCCGGTGGCCTGCCGGGGGACGTTCCGCAACTGGGACTACCCGATCCGGCGACAGATCTTCTCCGGGTTCCGCACCGCCCGCTCCGCGGGAGACGTCTGATGTGCCGCCACCTGGCCTACCTGGGTCCCGAGGAGCCACTCGGCAGCGTCCTCGTGGAGCCCGCGCACAGCCTCTACCGCCAGTCGTGGGCGCCCCGGCGACAGCAGTACGGGACGGTCAACGCGGATGGTTTCGGGGTGGGTTGGTACGCCGGTAGCGACCCGGTGCCGGCCCGCTACCGCCGGGCCGGGCCCATCTGGGCCGACCTGTCCTTCGCCGACCTGGCCCGCGTCGTACGCTCGCGGGCGGTCCTGGCCGCCGTACGGGATGCGACCCTGGCGGGCGCCGACGCGGAGGCCGCGGCGGCGCCGTATGCGGCCGGGCCCTGGCTGTTCAGCCACAACGGTGCGGTGCAGGGGTGGCCGGAATCACTGGCGCCCCTGGTGGCGAGCCTGCCCGCGGTCGACGTGCTGTCGATGGAGGCCCGCAACGACTCGGCGCTCGTGTGGGCGCTGGCCCTGGCGCGGCTGCGGGCCGGGGACGACGAAGGGCAGGCGCTGGCCGACACGGTCGTGGAGGTCGCCGAGGCGGCGCCCGGCTCCCGGCTCAACCTGCTGCTCACCAACGGCGAAACCATCACCGCGACCACCTGGGGCGACACCCTCTGGTATCTGTCCCGGCCCGGCCGCAGCACCGTCGTGGCCTCCGAGCCCTACGACGACGACCCGCACTGGCAGGAGGTCCCCGACCGCACCCTGCTCGCGGCGAGCCGCACCGACGTGCTGCTCACCCCCCTCAAGGAGCCGAGCGACGCCTCGGCCCCCGCACTGCCGAAGGAGCCCCGTACGTGAGTCCGTTCCTTCTCACCCGCACCCTGCCCGAGGACGCCACGGACGCCGCCCTGCGCGCCGACGTCCTGCAGGGCCTCACCGGCACACCCAAGACGCTGCCGCCGAAGTGGTTCTACGACGCCCACGGCAGCGAGCTGTTCGAGCAGATCACCGAGCTGCCCGAGTACTACCCCACGCGCGCCGAGCGGGAGATCCTCATCGCCCGCTCCGCCGAGATCGCGGCAGCGACACACGCCCGCACCCTGATCGAACTCGGCTCCGGGTCGTCGGAGAAGACGCGCTATCTGCTGGACGCGCTGACCGACCTGCACACCTACGTGCCCGTCGACGTCAGCGAGAGCGCGCTCACCCAGGCCGGGCAGGCGCTCGTCGCCGAGCGTCCCGGCCTCCAGGTCCATGCGCTGATCGCCGACTTCACGGCAAGCGTGACGCTGCCGGACACGCCGGGCCCCCGGCTGATCGCCTTCCTCGGCGGCACGATCGGCAACCTGCTGCCGGTCGAACGGGCCGCCTTCCTCACCTCGATCCGCTCCCTCCTCTCCCCCGGTGACGCGCTGCTGCTCGGCACTGACCTGGTCAAGGACGAGAAGGTGCTGGTCCGGGCGTACGACGACGCGGCCGGTGTGACGGCGGCGTTCAACAAGAACGTCCTGACGGTCGTCAACCGCGAGCTGGGCGCCGACTTCGACCCCGGCGCCTTCGACCACGTCGCCCTGTGGGACACCGCCAACGAGTGGATCGAGATGCGCCTGCGCTCACGCACCGCGCAGTCGGTGAAGATCCCCGCACTCGACCTCGCCGTCGACTTCGACGCCGGCGAGGAGCTGCGCACCGAGGTGTCGGCGAAGTTCCGCAAGGAGGGCGTACGGACCGAACTGTCCTCGGCGGGGCTGGAGTTGGCCCATTGGTGGACGGACGAGGAGGGCCGCTTCGCGCTGTCGCTGAGCGTCGCGCGCTGACCTCCGCACCCTGGGCCCCCCCCCCCGGGAACGC
>NZ_JBFBBE010000109.1:0-30323 GCF_040682555.1 Streptomyces sp. NPDC051172 | reverse complement strand
CCCTGAACGCGTTCCAGATCGCTTTCGAGGGCCGCCTGACTCCGAGCAACAACTGACCATCAACAACCAAGATCAGCCGTTAAGTTGACACACCCCCTTCTCCACCCAGCACGGCGTCAAGGGCGACGAGTTCGAGAACGTCGTGGTCATGATCGACGACAGTGCATGGAACCAGTTCAACGTCGACCGCATGCTCACCGGAGACGACCACCGCAAAGAACGGGCCGCCCGCTCCCGCAACCTCTTCTACGTCTGCTGTTCCCGGGCCATCAGGCGCCTCGCCGTCGTCTTCGTGACTCCGCTTAGCCCTCGTAGTGAAGCGGTGGCACGCGAATGGTTCAGCGGCGCCGCCGTTCACGATTAAGGGCTCGTTGAGAGCCAAGGTATTGCTTCGCGTGGGTCGGTTCGTTGGTCTGGGATGGGTGACTCGGATGAGGTTCGTGGTCAACTTGCTGTGAGGTTCGGGGTGTTGTTCCCGCATCGGGACGAGCGGCAGCGGCTGATGATGATGGGGGCCGAGGCTCGGATCGTGGGGCCAGAGGTATCCGGGCGGTCGCGAGGGCGGCCCAGGTCAGCGAGACGACGGTCCGCAAGGGCGGCGTGGATGAGCACGCCCCCCAGGCCAGACGCCCATCCCGTGAGATTTCCCGGGGACTTTTCGGGGACTTTCACGTCTGTCCCAGGGACATTCCGGGGACTTTCCGTCGCGTAAGCAGGGAAGGCCCTGACAGCGCCGAAAGATACGAACGCGCTGTTCAGGGCCTATATCCTCAGCATTCGATGATGTTGACCGCCAAGCCCCCGCGGGCCGTCTCCTTGTACTTCACGCTCATGTCCGCGCCCGTGTCCTTCATCGTCTTGATGACCTTGTCCAGGGACACCTTGTGGGAGCCGTCGCCGCGCATCGCCATCTTCGCCGCCGTGACCGCCTTCACCGCGGCCATGCCGTTGCGCTCGATGCAGGGGATCTGGACGAGGCCGCCGACGGGGTCGCAGGTGAGGCCGAGGTTGTGTTCCATGCCGATCTCCGCGGCGTTCTCGACCTGTTCGGGGCTGCCGCCGAGGACCTCGGCGAGCGCGCCCGCCGCCATCGAGCAGGCGGAGCCGACCTCGCCCTGGCAGCCGACCTCGGCGCCGGAGATGGACGCGTTCTCCTTGAAGAGCATGCCGATCGCGCCTGCGGCCAGCAGGAAGCGGACGACTCCGTCCTCGTCGGCGCCGGGCACGAAGTTGATGTAGTAGTGCAGGACGGCCGGGATGATTCCCGCGGCGCCGTTCGTCGGGGCGGTGACCACGCGGCCGCCCGCCGCGTTCTCCTCGTTCACGGCCATCGCGTAGAGCGTGATCCACTCCATGGCGTGCGCCAACGGGTCGCCCTCGGCGCGGAGTTGGCGGGCGGAGACCGCGGCCCGGCGCCGCACCTTCAGACCGCCGGGCAGGATGCCCTCGCGGGACATGCCGCGGGACACGCACGCCTGCATGACCCGCCAGATGTCCAGGAGCCCCGAGCGGATCTCGTCCTCGGTGCGCCAGGCCCGCTCGTTCTCCAGCATCAGCGCGGAGATGGACAGGCCCGTGTCCTTGGTCAGGCGCAGCAGCTCGTCGCCCGTGCGGAAGGGGTACTTCAGCACCGTGTCGTCCAGCTTGATGCGGTCCTGGCCGACCGCGTCCTCGTCGACGACGAAGCCGCCGCCCACCGAGTAGTACGTCTTCGACAGCAGCTCCGTACCCGAGGCGTCGAACGCCCACAGGGTCATGCCGTTCGCGTGGTACGGGAGGGCCTTGCGGCGGTGCAGTTTCAGGTCGTCGTCGAAGGAGAACGGGATCTCGTGCTCGTCGAGGAGCCGGATCCGGCCGGACGACTTGATCGCCTCCACCCGCTCGTCGGCACGCTCCACGTCCACCGTGCGCGGCGAGGCGCCCTCCAGGCCGAGCAGTACCGCCTTGGGAGTGCCGTGGCCGTGGCCGGTCGCGCCCAGGGAGCCGTACAGCTCGGCACGGACGGACGCGACGGAGCCCAGCACCTCCTCGTTGCGCAGGCGACGGGCGAACATGCGGGCCGCGCGCATCGGTCCCACCGTGTGGGAGCTCGACGGGCCTATGCCGATCGAGAACAGGTCGAAGACCGAGATGGCCACGGGAACTCCTCCGAAAAGGGTGGGGGCACACGTCGTCGGGCGCCCCCACCAGGGAACTACTTGTTCAGGCCGGGGTACAGCGGGTGCTTGTCGGCGAGGGCCTTGACCCGGGCCTTGAGCGCTTCGACGTCGTACGACGGCTTTAGCGCCTCGGCGATGACGTCGGCGACCTCGGCGAAGTCCTCGGCGGTGAAGCCGCGGGTGGCCAGGGCCGGGGTGCCGATCCGCAGGCCCGAGGTGACCATCGGCGGGCGCGGGTCGTTGGGGACGGCGTTGCGGTTGACCGTGATGCCGACCTCGTGGAGCCGGTCCTCGGCCTGCTGCCCGTCCAGCTCCGACTCCCGCAGGTCGACGAGGATCAGGTGCACGTCGGTGCCGCCGGACAGCACGTTCACCCCGGCCTCGCGGGCGTCGTCCGCGGTCAGCCGCTCGGCCAGGATGCGCGCACCGTCCACCGTACGCCGCTGCCGCTCCTTGAACTCCTCGCTCGCGGCGACCTTGAAGGAGACCGCCTTCGCCGCGATCACATGTTCCAGCGGACCGCCCTGGAAGCCCGGGAAGACGGACGAGTTGAGCTTCTTCGCGAAGTCCTTCTTCGCCAGGATGATGCCGCCGCGCGGGCCGCCCAGCGTCTTGTGGGTGGTGGAGGTGACCACGTCCGCGTGCTCGACCGGGTTGGGGTGCAGCCCGGCGGCGACCAGGCCGGCGAAGTGCGCCATGTCCACCCACAGGTAGGCGCCGACCTCGTCCGCGATCCGCCGGAAGGCGGCGAAGTCCAGCTGCCTCGGGTAGGCCGACCAGCCCGCGATGATCACCTTGGGGCGGTGCTCCTTGGCCAGCCGCTCCAGCTCGGCCATGTCGACCAGGCCTGAGTCGTCCACGTGGTAGGCGACCACGTGGAACTGCTTGCCGGAGAAGTTCAGCCGCATCCCGTGGGTCAGATGGCCGCCGTGCGCCAGGTCCAGGCCCAGGATGGTGTCGCCGGGCTGGGCCAGCGCGAACAGGGCGGCCTGGTTGGCGGAGGCACCCGAGTGCGGCTGCACGTTGGCGTACTCGGCGCCGAACAGCTCCTTGAGCCGGTCGATGGCGATCTGCTCGGCGACATCCACGTGCTCGCAGCCGCCGTAGTAGCGCCGGCCGGGGTAGCCCTCGGCGTACTTGTTGGTCAGGACCGAGCCCTGCGCCTCCATCACCGCCAGCGGCGCGAAGTTCTCCGAGGCGATCATCTCGAGGGTGGACTGCTGGCGGTGCAGCTCGGCGTCGACCGCGGCGGCGATGTCCGGGTCGAGCTCATGCAGGGGCGTGTTCAGTACGGACATGCGTCTACGGCTCCTCAGCCGGCGTTCTGGGCGGTGTACTCGTCGGCGGAGAGCAGGTCGGCCGGCTCCTCCGTGACGCGGACCTTGAAGAGCCAACCGCCCTCGAAGGGGGCCGAGTTGACCAGGGACGGGTCGTTCACCACGTCCTCGTTGATCTCGGTGACCTCACCGGTGACGGGGGAGTACAGGTCGCTGACCGACTTGGTCGACTCCAACTCGCCGCAGGTCTCGCCCGCGGTCACGGCGGAGCCCACCTCGGGAAGCTGGGCGTAGACGACATCGCCGAGCGCGTTGGCCGCGAACTCCGTGATACCGACCGTCGAGACGCCGTCCTCGGCGGCCGACAGCCACTCGTGCTCCTTGCTGTAACGCAGCTGCTGGGGGTTGCTCATGGCCTGAATTCTCCTGTACGCGGTGGAGTGCTGATGAATGGGGGACTGCGGAAAACGCATGTGAGCAGCGAAAATGTGCGCGGGGTCACGTCCGGGGACGGAGCCCCCCTCGCCCAGTCTCGGTCAGTGTCTACTTCTGGCGCTTGTAGAACGGCAGCGCCACGACCTCGTACGGCTCGTGACTGCCCCGGATGTCCACGCCGACACCCTCGGTGCCCGGCGCCGCATGCGTCGCGTCGACGTAGGCCATCGCGATCGGCTTGCCCAGCGTGGGCGAGGGGGCCCCGGAGGTGACCTCGCCGATCACCTCGCCGCCCGCGACGACCGCGTACCCGGCGCGCGGGACCCGGCGGCCCTCGGCGACCAGGCCGACGAGGACGCGCGGCGGGTTCTCCGCAGCCCTGGCGGCCGCCTCCTGGAGCGCCTCGCGCCCCACGAAGTCGCCCTCCTTCTCGAACTTCACCACCCGGCCGAGCCCGGCGTCGAACGGCGTGAGCGAGGTGGACAGTTCATGCCCGTACAGCGGCATGCCCGCCTCCAGGCGCAGGGTGTCCCGGCAGGACAGCCCGCAGGGCACCAGCCCGACGGGCGCCCCCGCCTCGGTCAGCGCCTGCCACAGCTTCTCGGCGTCACCGGGGGCGACGAACAGCTCGAAGCCGTCCTCGCCGGTGTAGCCGGTGCGCGCGATGAGGGCGGGGACGCCGGCGACGGTGCCGGGCAGGCCGGCGTAGTACTTCAGGCCGTCGAGGTGGGCGTCGGTGAGCGAGGCCAGGATGCCGGGGGACTTGGGGCCCTGCACGGCGATCAGCGCGTAGTTGTCCCGGTCGTCGCGCACCTCGGCGTCGAAGCCGGCCGAACGCTCCACCAGCGCGTCCAGCACCACCTGGGCGTTGGAGGCGTTGGCGACGACCATGTATTCGGTCTCACCGAGCCGGTAGACGATCAGGTCGTCCAGGATGCCGCCGTCGGCCCGGCAGATCATCGTGTAGCGGGCGCGGCCGACGCCGACGGAGGCGATGTTGCCGACCAGGGCGAAGTTCAGGAGCTGTGCGGCCTGCGGGCCGGTGACGGTGATCTCGCCCATGTGGGAGAGGTCGAAGAGCCCGGCCTTCGTCCGCACGGCGAGGTGCTCGTCGCGCTCGGAGCCGTAGCGCAGGGGCATGTCCCAGCCAGCGAAGTCGGTCATCGTCGCGCCGAGCGAGCGATGCAGGGCATCGAGCGCGGTGTGACGGGGTTCGGTGCTGCTCATCGGACGGTCGTCTCCCAGGCAGAGTGCATGACGGGCGAGGTCGTTCCTCCCCATCTGTCATCGGAACCTGAGAGGTTCGCCATGAAGTCATGGCTTGCACCTTGGGTGGGGCCACCGGATCCGGTGGCCCGCTTTTCAGATGTGCCTCGCCCGCGCGGTAACGGGGCCTGAGAGATTCAAGGGAGGGACTTGCTCCTTCGGCGCCCGGCAGACTCTGCTGCCGGGACTCTCCCGCGCGGATTCAAACGGCCGGTATGCAGTTGCGCGCACATCATTGCACGCGCCCCCTCCTCCTCGGCACCTCCTCTTTGGCACCTCCTCTTTGGCACCTCCTCTTTGTGGCTGGGCTGTGGCCGGAACCGAACACAACTGCGAGACACCGTGCATTACCTTCCCTTTACAAAGAGTGGGGAGAAGCTTTCCTGACCCCCAGGAAGGACGATCACGGTGAACAGGACCACGGTGTACGCCACGACCTCGGCCGTCGGGCTGCCCAAACAGCCGGCGGCGGCCCCGGCCGGGGATGTGTGCGGCGGCCGCCCGGCACCCGTGGTCCGCGACCTGCGCGAGCGCTCGGGGCGCAGCCCGCACGCCCTGCTCTTCGGCCCCCGCGACCTGGTGGTGATCACCGGGCTGCCCGGCAGCGGCAAGTCCACGCTGATGGAGCGCGCGGTCCGCGGCATCCGCATCGACTCCCAGGACGCCCGTGACCGCTGGGAGGCCCGCACGCCTCGCTTCCTGCCCTACGTGCTCTACCGGCCCCTCGTCCGCCTCGCCCACTACGCGGGACTGCGCCGCGCCCTGCGCAGCGGCGAAGGGGTCGTCGTGCACGACTGCGGTACGCAGGCCTGGGTGCGCGGCTGGCTGACCCGTGAGGCCCGCCGCCGCGGCGGCACCCTGCATCTGCTGCTGCTCGACGTCCCGCCCGGCACGGCCCTGGAGGGCCAGCGCGAGCGCGGCCGCGGCGTCTCGCGCTACGCCTTCCTGCGCCACCGCTCGGCAGCGGCCCGGCTGATCCGCGCGGTCGAGCGGGGCGACCTGCCCGAAGGCGTCGGCTCGGCGGTGCTGCTGGACCGGGACGCCGCGGACGTCCTGCGCAGGATCGGTTTCACGGGTTGACGCACGGCCCAACCCCTTTGTCCCTCCCACCCGCTAGCCTTTCCAGCCACAGCAGTGGTTCTCAGCAGGCGGTCGGACACAGATGGACTTCGCAGCGGATCTTCCCGCGGACTTTCCCTTGCAGGCGCACCCCCATCCGCACGGCGGATGGCCCGGCAACGAGCTGGAGGAGGTGCTGTCGGCCTCCCTCGGCATACCCTCGGCGGGCGGCCGGATCCTCGAGGTGCTCGGCCGCAGCTTCGTCTGGGTGCCGCTGCCGAACGGCGGCGACCTGAACAGCGGCCCCCTCGACCTGCCGACGCTGGAGATCGAGGGCCAGGCCTATGTGCCGGTCTTCAGCTCCGAGGAGCAGTTCCGGCAGGTCGTCGGCTTCCACATGTCGTACACGATCGCCCCGGCCGTCGAGTTCGCCCGCGGACTGCCCCCGCAGGTCGGGCTCGCCGTGAACCCGGACGGAGTGGTCGGCATCCCGCTCCCGCCGCCCGCCGTCGCCGAACTCTGCCGCGTGGGCCGCACCCCGCTGGACGGGCCCGCCTCCGGCGGCCGCGTCAAGCTCTTCGAGCCGGACTGGCAGGACGACCCCATCGACTTCCTCGCCGCGGCCTCCGCCGAGTTCGCCGGGACAGGCGTGGTCGTCACGGCCCGCCGCTGCCTCGCCGCCGTCGAGACGGCGGACCCGGTGATGTTCGTGGGCGTCGAACTCTCCCAGCGGGAGGGCGACATCAGAGCCCTGCCTCTGGAGGCGCTGGGCCGCGCCATCACCAGAACCCCCACCCCCTGGCCCGTCAACCTGGTCCTCCTGGACGTGACGGACGACCCGGTGGCGACCTGGATGCGCGAGCAGGTACGCCCCTTCTATACGAGGGATCACCTGTAAACGCCGTGCAGGGCAGCCGCCCCCAGGGGCGCGGGGCCGTATCGATGTGCGGCTCCGCCGCGATGGGGGTCCCCCCGCTCGAGCGAAGCCGAGAGTGGGGGAGCGGCCAGCCACGATGCACCCGCACTCGCCAACACACAACAAGCCTCGAGTTCCTGGGCGCTTAAGCTTGTGTCCACGCGGGGCAACCATGAGAAGGGGCACACACGTGAGCGCCAGCGGCACCACGACCGGGACGGTCGAGAACATGCTGCGCCAGGTGACGCCAGGGCGCTACGACGCCTACGAGGCACTCCTCCGCGCACTCGCGACCCCCGGCTCCGGCCAGGTCTGGATGCTCCTGTGGCACGGTCAGGCGGGCTCCCCGGACGCCCAGTACGGAAACATGGAGGTCAACGGCTACGGCTACGCCCCGTGCGTCACCTCCGCCCAGGAACTCTCGGCCAGCGGCTGGAACAGATCGTACGAGGTGGTCGACGGGCTGGACGTCGCCCGGACCCTGTACCCCGACCACTTCGGCCTCTGGCTCAACCCGCACGCCCCGGGCGGTGGCGTGGGCATCCCCTGGCTGGACCTCCGCCGTATCGCAACCGGCCTGGAGCGCCAGGCGGCCGGCCCGCTGCGGATGTCGGAACCCGCGATCGAGATCCCGCAGTTCTACGCCCTGCTCGCGCAGAACGCCCACCGCACCCCGGCCGTCCGCTCGCTGCGCCGCGCCTGGGTGCAGCCGGCGCTCGGGGCGCCGTACCTCGCCATCGGCCTGGACGTGTACGACACCAGCCCGCCCGCGGTGGACTCGGTGCGGGCGATGATGCAGCAGTCCATCGGCGCCGTCCCGGACGGACTGCCGGTGTCGACGGTGGCGATGTCGGACGAGTACGACCCCGTCGCGCTGTGGATGCGCGAGAGCGCCCGCCCCTTCTACGACCGCGAGGCCCACGCGGCCGCTCCGGCCCAGGCCCCGGCGGCCGGGTACGGGTACCCGCCGGTGCATGGCGGATACTGAGACGCAGGCCTGGTCCGTACCAGGGCGGGAGCCGGTCTGCGCGCGTAGATGGCGCCGGAAGGTCGGGTTCTGCACTAGATGTCCGAAATGACCCACGTCCGGCCGTCGTTACCCGGTGTCCGGATAACGGAACCCTCCAGCCTGCATCACGTTTACGCATCCATTCACCGCCAAGTCTGGCAACAGATCGCCAAAGCGTTGAAGACTCCCGCTCCAGGGGGGTTCGCCCCCGTGTACGACGGACTGATCACGCCGCCACAGCGGCATGTGCGAGCCGGCCACCGCCGGTTGAATCGAAGAGGGGTCCCTGCCAGATGACGGCACCATTGCACGAGCCGACTGCGGAAGCGGCCGCGAGTGCTGCCGAGGAAGCGGCCGTTGCCAGCGCCGACGCGAAGGCCGTACAGGGGCGTTCCCTGGGCCGGATCGCCTGGGAACGACTGAAGCGGGACAAACTCGCCCTGTCGGGTGGCATCGTGGTCCTGTTGCTGGTCCTGGTGGCGATCCTCGCGCCGGTGATCACGAACCTGGTCGGGCAGGACCCCGACTCGTACCACGAGAACCTGATCGACCCGCTGTTCGGAACGCCCACCGGTTCCCTGGGCGGCATCAGCGGCAGCCATCTCCTCGGCGTCGAACCGGTCAACGGCCGCGACATCTTCGCCCGTATCGTCTACGGCGCCCAGATCTCGCTCCTCGTGGGCTTCCTCTCCGCTCTTGTCGCGGTGGTCTTCGGCACGGTGTTCGGCATCCTCGCCGGCTTCTTCGGCGGCTGGGTCGACTCGGTCATCAGCCGGGTGATGGACGGCCTGCTCGCCTTCCCCCAGCTGCTGTTCATCATCGCCCTGGTCTCGGTCATGCCGAACGAGATGCTGGGACTGAGCGGTACGGGCGTGCGCGTCTTCGTGATGATCCTGGTCATCGGCTTCTTCGGCTGGCCCTACGTCGGACGCGTGGTGCGCGGCCAGACGCTCTCGATGCGCGAGCGCGAGTACGTGGAGGCGGCCCGCTCCCTCGGCGCCGGGCGGTTCTACATCCTCTTCAAGGAGCTGCTGCCCAACCTCGTGGCGCCGATCATCGTCTACACGACGATGATGATCCCGACGAACATCCTGACCGAGGCGGCCCTGAGCTTCCTGGGTGTGGGCGTCAAACCCCCCACGGCCTCCTGGGGCCAGATGCTCTCCAGCGCCATCGACTACTACAACTCGGACCCCATGTACATGGTGGTCCCCGGCGCGGCGATCTTCATCACCGTCCTTGCGTTCAACCTCTTCGGTGACGGCGTGCGCGACGCGCTCGACCCCAAGGGCTCCCGCTGACCTGCCGTACCCCGGCAACCCGTGGCACCCACGGGGTCTCTCATCTATTCGGAGGATCCGAGATCGTGACTACCCAACGCACCTCAGGGCGGCGCAAGCAGGCCGTGGCCGCTGCCGCCGTGGTCGCCGGGCTGCTGACCACGGCGGCGTGCGGCGGCGGTAACAGCGGCGGCTCGAAGGACGGCGCGGCCGGCTTCAACGCCGCGAACAACAAGGTCGCCGAGGCCTCGCAGGTCAAGAAGGGCGGCACGCTGAAGTTCGCCACCGTCCAGGACGCCGACTCCTGGGACACCACGCGTGGTTACTACGGCGTGGTGTGGAACTTCATGCGCTACTACAGCCGTCAGCTGGTCACCTACAAGACCGAGCCCGGTGCCGCGGGGTCCACGCTCACGCCGGACCTGGCCACCGACATGGGCAAGGTCTCCGACGGCGGCAAGACCTACACCTTCACCCTGCGTGACGGGCTCACCTGGGAGGACGGCAAGCCGCTCACCTCCAAGGACGTCAAGTACGGCATCGAGCGCTCCTGGGCGCAGGACGTCCTGTCGGGCGGTCCGATCTACCTCAAGAACGTGCTGGACCCGAAGAACACGTACAAGGGCCCGTACAAGGACACCTCCGCGGACCACCTGGGCCTGAAGGCGATCGACACGCCCAACGACAAGACGATCGTCTTCCACCTGCCCGAGGCCAACTCGGACTTCCTGCAGATGATCGCCATGCCTGCGGCGTCCCCGGTCCGCCAGGACAAGGACACCAAGTCCAAGTACGGCCTGCGCCCCTTCTCCTCCGGCCCGTACAAGTTCAAGTCCTACGAGCCGGGCAAGGAACTGGAACTGGTCCGCAACGACAAGTGGAGCGCGTCCTCGGACCCGGTCCGCAAGGCGTACCCGGACCAGATCTCCATCAAGTACTTCACCAACTCCGACGACATGGACCAGCGCCTGATCGCCGGTGACTACGACCTGGACTTCAGCCAGAACGGCATGTCGCCGCAGGGTCGCACCATCGCGCTCAAGCAGCACAAGGGCAACCTGGACAACCCGACGTCCGGCTACATCCGTTACGCGGCCTTCCCGCAGACCGTGAAGCCGTTCGACAACATCCACTGCCGCAACGCCGCCATCTACGGCGCCGACCACGTCTCCCTGCAGACGGCGCGCGGCGGCCCGATCGCCGGCGGTGACATCGGCACCAACATGCTGCCGCCGGCCGTGCCGGGTGCCGAGGGCCAGAAGTACGACCCGTTCCAGATCGCCGGCGCGAACAAGAACGGCAACATCGCCAAGGCCAAGGAAGAGCTCAAGGCCTGCGGCCAGCCGAACGGTTTCAGCACCACCATCGCCGTCCGCAACAACAAGCCGACCGAGGTGGCCACCGCCCAGTCGCTGCAGGCGTCGCTGAAGAAGGTCGGCATCAACGCCCAGATCGACCAGTACGACGGCGCGAACTACGCCAGCGTCATCGGTAGCCCCGACAACGTGAAGAAGAAGGGCTACGGCATCATCGTGATGGGCTGGGGCCCGGACTTCCCGTCCGTCCAGGGCTACGGTCTGCCGATCTGGGACAGCAAGTACATCACGCAGAGCGGCAACAACAACTTCGCGATGATCAACGACAAGACGATCGACGGTCTGTTCGACCAGTACGTGAAGGCTACGGACGCGTCGCAGCAGACCCAGATCGCCACGCAGATCAACCACAAGGTGATGGAGGGCGGCTACTACCTGCCGTTCGTCTTCGAGAAGTTCATCGACTGGCGCTCCTCGCGACTGGCCAACGTCTACACGACGAACGGCTACAGCGGTACGTACGACTTCGTCAACCTCGGCCTGAAGTCAACGAAGTAATCCCGGCACACCCGCCGAACGGCACGAAAGGCAGGTGAAGGCCGGCGCGGCGTGACCGCGGGCCACCGGACACCCCCCGGTGGCCCGCGGTCCGCGGCGGGCCGTTAGCTGTGCTCGCTTACCTCATCAGGCGGCTGATCGCCGCCGTAGTGATGCTGGTGGTCATCATCCTGGTGGTCTTCTGCATCTTCTTCCTCGTCCCCAAGTGGGCGGGCGTCGACCTCGCCCGTAACTTCGTGGGCAAGCAGGCGGACCCCGCCGCCGTGGAGGCGGTCCGGCAGAAGCTGGGCCTGAGCGACCCGATCTACTCTCAGGTCTGGCATTTCTTCAAGGGCATCTTCGTGGGCCGCACCTACGCGGCCGGCGGTGACGTGACCCACTGCGCCGCGCCCTGCTTCGGCTACTCCTTCCGCACCGAGCAGGCCGTCTGGCCGGTGCTGACCGACCGCTTCCCGGTGACCCTGGAGCTGGCGATCGGAGCCGCGATCCTGTGGCTGGTCTTCGGTGTCGCGGCGGGTGTCCTCTCCGCCCTGAAGCGCGGAAGCCTCTGGGACCGTGGCGCGATGGTCGTCGCCCTCGCGGGTGTCTCGCTGCCCATCTACTTCACCGGTCTGCTCAGCCTGGCGATCTTCAGCTACGGACTGGGCTGGATCAATGGCCAGTACGTGTCCATCGGCGACAGCTTCGGGGGCTGGCTCGGCGGCATGATCCTGCCCTGGGTCACGCTCGCCTTCCTGTACGCGGCGATGTACGCCCGGATCACTCGCGCCACCATGCTGGAGATCCTCGGCGAGGACTACATCCGCACCGCGCGCGCCAAGGGTCTCAAGGAGCAGATCGTCATCGGCAAGCACGCCATGCGCTCGACGATGACGCCCATCATCACCATGCTGGGCATGGACCTCGGCGCCCTCATCGGCGGCGCGGTCCTGACCGAGACCACGTTCAGCCTGCCCGGTCTCGGCCAGAAGGTGCTCGACGCCATCAAGAACCAGGACCTGCCCTTCATCCTGGGCGTCACTCTGATCACCTCGCTCGCGGTGATCGTCGCCAACCTCGTGGTGGACGTCCTGTACGCCGTGATCGACCCCCGAGTGAGGCTCACATGACGGAACTGAGCAAGACCGGAGCAGCCGTGGGCGAGCCCACCACCGCCTCGCCGTCGCCATCCGCCTTCCTCGAAGTGCGCGACCTGAAGGTGCACTTCCCGACCGACGACGGCCTGGTCAAGTCCGTCGACGGGCTCTCCTTCAAGCTGGAGAAGGGCAAGACCCTCGGCATCGTGGGCGAGTCGGGTTCCGGCAAGTCGGTGACCTCGCTCGGCATCATGGGTCTGCACACGGCCGGCCAGTACGGCAAGCGCAAGGCGCAGATCTCCGGTGAGATCTGGCTGGACGGCACCGAGCTGCTGACCGCCGACCCTGACGAGGTGCGCAAGCTGCGTGGCCGTCAGATGGCGATGATCTTCCAGGATCCGCTGTCCGCGCTGCACCCGTACTACACGATCGGCCAACAGATCGTGGAGGCGTACCGCATCCACCACGACGTCGACAAGAAGACCGCGAAGAAGCGCGCGGTCGAGATGCTCGACCGGGTGGGCATCCCGCAGCCGGACAAGCGGGTGGACAGCTACCCGCACGAGTTCTCCGGCGGTATGCGCCAGCGCGCGATGATCGCGATGTCGCTGGTCAACAACCCCGAGCTGCTCATCGCGGACGAGCCGACGACCGCCCTGGACGTGACCGTCCAGGCGCAGATCCTCGACCTGATCCGGGATCTGCAGAAGGAGTTCGGCTCCGCGGTCGTCATCATCACCCACGACCTGGGCGTCGTCGCCGAGCTCGCCGACGACATCCTGGTGATGTACGGCGGACGCTGCGTCGAGCGCGGTCCGGCGGAGAAGGTGTTCTACGAGCCCCGCCACCCCTACACCTGGGGCCTGCTCGGCTCGATGCCGCGTCTGGACCGGGAGCAGCAGGAGCGCCTGATCCCGGTGAAGGGCTCCCCGCCCTCCCTGATCAACGTCCCGTCCGGCTGCGCCTTCAACCCGCGCTGCCCGTACGCCGACATCCCGAAGGACAACGTCACCCGCACGGTCCGCCCCGAGCTGACCGAGGTCGGCAGCCAGCACTGGGCCGCCTGCCACATGACGCAGGAGCAGCGGGAGCGTATCTGGACCGAAGAGATTGCGCCGAAGCTGTGAGCGAGACCCCTAAGGACACAGCCGTGACCCTTCCCGCGCAGAGCGACGGTGCCACCCTCACCAAGGGCGCCGCCCCCGGCGAGACCCTGCTGAAGGTGACCGGGCTCCAGAAGCACTTCCCGATCAAGAAGGGCCTGCTCCAGCGGCAGGTCGGGGCCGTGCACGCGGTCGACGGCATCGACTTCGAGGTCAAGGCCGGCGAAACCCTCGGCGTCGTGGGTGAGTCCGGCTGCGGCAAGTCGACGATGGGCCGGCTGATCACCCGACTGCTCGAACCGACCGGCGGCAAGGTCGAGTTCGAGGGCAAGGACATCACGCACCTCGGGGTGAGCGGCATGCGTCCGCTGCGCCGCGATGTGCAGATGATCTTCCAGGACCCGTACTCCTCGCTGAACCCGCGCCACACCATCGGCACGATCGTCGGCGCCCCCTTCAAGCTGCAGGGCGTCGAGCCCGAGGGCGGCATCAAGAAGGAAGTGCAGCGGCTGCTGTCGGTCGTGGGCCTCAACCCCGAGCACTACAACCGCTATCCGCACGAGTTCTCCGGCGGTCAGCGCCAGCGCATCGGCATCGCCCGCGCGCTCGCCCTGAACCCGAAGCTGGTCGTGGCGGACGAGCCGGTCTCCGCGCTGGACGTGTCGATCCAGGCCCAGGTCGTCAACCTGCTCGACGACCTCCAGCAGGAGCTGGGCCTGACGTACGTGATCATCGCGCACGACCTCTCCGTCGTCCGGCACGTCTCGGACCGGATCGCGGTGATGTACCTCGGCAAGATCGTGGAGCTGGCCGACCGCGAGTCGCTGTACCGGGCGCCGATGCACCCGTACACCAAGGCGCTGATGTCGGCGGTGCCGATCCCGGACCCGCGGCGCAAGAACGAGAAGAGCGAGCGGATCCTGCTCAAGGGCGACGTGCCCTCGCCGATCTCCCCGCCGAGCGGCTGCCGGTTCCACACCCGGTGCTGGAAGGCGACGGAGATCTGCAAGACGACCGAGCCGAAGCTCGTCGAGCTCAAGCCCGGCCAGCAGGTCGCCTGCCACCACCCGGAGAGCTTCGCGGACCAGGCCCCGCAGGACACCGTCCTGCTGACGGTCGCCAAGGAGGCGGCCGAGCTGGTCGCGGACGAGGTGCTCGCGGAGTCGGCGGAGACCTCGGCGGCGGTGGCGGCGGAGGTCGCGGAGGCTTCTTCCGAGGCGGCCGCGGTTTCTGACGAGACCTCCGACAGCACGGGCTCCGCAGAGGCGGAAGCGGGCGCCCAGGAGTCGACCGACGGGCAGAACTGACCACTTGTGTGCCCGGGCCGGCAGCCCGACAAGAAAGAGCCCCTGTCAGCACTGACAGGGGCTCTTTCTTGTCGGGCTGGATTCCAGCGGCGGCAGCTTTGTTTCCGCCACGGACATCGTCCCCTGGTGTTCCAGAATGCCGGAATGTGGTACGGGAATTTCGGGCGCGCGAAAGATCGAGGCCAGGGTCACCTGAACCTCATGTTTCACTCAACTGCGGAGACATGAAGTCGAGTTGCTCCATAAGATCAGTTCCTGGTGGTCGATGAGGCCCCTTTCATCGCGAGAAAAACGGGGAAACACGTGCGTTCCATACCAAAGATCGTCGCAGTCGGCTGCGCCGTCGCCACGCTTGCCGCTGTTGGTGCCGTACCCGCCAGTGCCGGGACGGCCCATCCGGCGATGTGCCCGCCCGACAAGGGCTACGACTTCTCGGGCAGCTACACGTATTACAGGGACATGGAACCCCGTTCCGGCGGCGACAGCGGCACGACGATCAGCATCACCTTCCACAAGGGGAAGACGACGACGTCGACGGTCGGCGGGACGGTCGGCGCCGAAGCCAAGGTGGTGTTCGCCAAGGCGTCGGCTACGTTCGACTACCATTTCGCCTGGCAGTGGACGAACGACTCCACCTACACGTGGTCATGGAAGGTGCCGGACACGATGAGGCACGGCTACCTGCACGCTGGGGTGAAGGCCAGGTACACGAAGTGGAACCTCAACACCACCGAGCCCAACTGCACCACCAAGGTGCTGGAAAAGGGAACGGCGCACTTGGTCTACCAGGGTCGCGAGACGTGGCACGGGGCAAGCTGACGCGCAGCGCAGGGACCGTTCTGCTGGTGGTGTCCGCCATTTCGGTGTCCGGATGCAGCGGCGGGAAGAGTGCGCCGCCTTCGCCGAGTGCCTCGAAGGCGGCGCTGGTGTCCGATCCGGACAATCCTGACGAGGGTGCGAAGACACCGGGTCGGCTGGGTCCGGGGACGGTGAAGCTGCCCGTGGCTGCGGACCGGATTGCCGCATTGTCCGTGCGGTACGACTGTCTCGGTCCCTCGGGCGGTCTGAAGGTCAGTAATGGGACAGCGCTGGGCGCCGGGATCGAATTGTGTGACGACAGTGCCACCTATGGTGCCTCAATGAAGGCAAAAGACCTGGATGGCCGGAAGTTCGGCGGTACGGTCAAGATCGAGGTCGACAAGCGGACACGGTGGCGCGTTTCCGTCAGTATCACCGACAACAATGGCGTCAAACAGACAGTCCACAGCTGAGATCGCGTCGTACTGGCGGGCCGGGGTGCTTTCGGGTACTCCGGCCCGTTCTCCGTCCGGATGGTCACCAGAACGTAGGAATCCATGCCCAATGAGCGAAAAGCCTCGGGTACTGACGCGTGATATGCGGCCGGCACGCATGGGCCTTCAGACGTTCCGCCTCACCAGAGCCGGGAAAGACTGTCGTCAGGAGTCAATGGTCGTGTAGCACATGACGACTTGGTAAAGTCATGTACATGTCGGCATAGGGGAGCGCAGAGTCGGGCGTATACGTCTGATCGGACTACGCACCGAAGGGGCCACTCATGGCACTCTCCCGTTCGGCACGCTTAGGGGCCGTCGCCACCGCGGCGGCCTCCTTCCTCGTCATCGCCGCCTCACCGGCCCCCACCCCGGGCGCTCCCGGCATCGGCGACACCTACTTCCCCAACCTCGGCAACGGCGGCTTCGACGCCCGTCACTACGACCTCGACGTGGCGTACAACCCGGACACCGACCGCCTCGACGGCCGTACGACGCTCACCGCCCGAGCCACCCAGACCCTCTCCTCCTTCGACCTGGACCTGCAGAAGCTCGAGGTCACCGGGGTCGAAGTGAACGGCAGACGCGCCGAGTTCACCCGGGACGGCGACGAACTGCGCATCACGCCGAAGGGAGTGCTCCCCAAGGGGCACACCTTCAAGGTCACCGTCACCTACGGCGGCGTCCCCGAACCCCTCAACGGCCCCATCGTCTTCGGCTCCGACTACGGCTGGATGAAGACCCCCGACGGCGTCTTCGTCGCCTGCGAACCCAACGCCGCCTCCACCTGGTTCCCGTCCAGCGACCACCCCGACGACAAGGCGACGTACGACATCCGTATCAAGGCGCCCAAGGGTCTGACCGGCGTCTCCAACGGCCGCCTCGTCTCGACGTACGACAAGGGCGACTCGACGTACAGCCACTGGCGCGAGTCGAAGCCCATGGCCACCTACCTCGCGACCGCCACCATCGGGAAGTTCGACGTCAAGACCGGCACCACACCTTCCGGGATCCCGATCTACGTCGCCATCGACCCGGTGCTCGCGAACAGCAACAGCGTCGACGTGTACGCCGTCACCGCGGCGGCCACCGACTACTGGTCGCAGGTCTTCGGGCCGTACCCCTTCGAGGAGACCGGCGCGATCGTCGACGACATGCCCCAGGCCGGGTTCTCGCTGGAGGTCCAGAGCAAGCCGGCGTACTCGGCCGTGCGCAGCGAGACGACGATCGTGCACGAGCTCGCCCACCAGTGGTTCGGCGACTCGGTCTCGGTCGAGCGATGGAAGGACATCTGGCTCAACGAGGGCTTCGCCACCTACGCCCAGTGGCTGTGGGCCGAGCACCAGGGCACCCGCAGCGCCCACGACTCCTTCCTGGCCGCATACAACTCCCGGGCCGCCGACAACCCGTTCTGGCAGATCACCGTCGCCGACCCGCAGCGCGACACCATGTTCGCCTCCGCGGTCTACCAGCGAGGCGCGATGACACTGCAGGCGCTGCGTGAACGCATCGGCGACAAGGCGTTCTTCGAGCTGCTGCCGACCTGGACGAGGATCCACCGCTACGGCAACGCCAACACCGGGCAGTTCGTCCGGCTGGCCGAGAAGATCTCCGGGCAGAACCTCGACGACCTGTTCCAGAAGTGGATCTACACCACCGGCAAACCGGCCCTGTGAGGACCGTGAGGACCCCCGAGTAAGAATGTGGGGTGCTCCAGCAACTCTTCGGCCCCTCCGTCCAGCACACGCTCGACCTCATCGGCATCTTCGTGTTCGCCATCTCCGGCGCGCTGCTGGCCGTCCGCAAGAACTTCGACGTCTTCGGCATCGCCGTGCTCGCCGAGGTCACCGCGCTGGGCGGAGGGCTGTTCCGGGACCTGATCATCGGGGCGGTGCCCCCGGCCGCCTTCACGGACCTGGGCTACTTCATCACCCCGCTCCTCGCCGCCCTCATGGTCGTCTTCCTGCACCCGCACGTCGAGCGCATCCAGGTGGCCGTCAACGTCTTCGACGCGGCCGGCCTCGGTCTCTTCTGCGTCGCAGGGACGATCAAGGCGTACGAGTACGGTCTCGGCCTCACCCAGTCCGCGACCCTCGGCCTCGCCACCGCCGTCGGGGGCGGTGTGCTCAGGGACGTCCTCGCCAACGAGGTGCCGTCACTGCTGCGCTGGGACCGCGATCTGTACGCGGTCCCAGCGATCGTCGGCTCCACCATGGCCGTCCTGTGCATCCGCTACGACGCCCTGACCCCCTTCACCAGCGGACTCGCGGTCGTCACCGCCTTCGTGTTGCGCCTGCTTGCGATGAAGTACCACTGGCGAGCGCCGCGTGCGTGGAACCGCCGGTCGACTGTGCGGGAGGAGTAGCGTTCCGGGCCCGCAGGTGGTGCTGGCCCATCTCCAGGGAGAGCCAGCGGAACGACGGGACGACCTGCGGACGCCACAGCGCCATGGTGTGGCCACCCGCGCTCTTCGGGATGAAGACGACATGCACCGTCGTCGGCGCCTTCGCGATCTGTTCGAGGCCTACGCCGGCCTCGTAGCCGTCACGCGGCTGGCCGGAGACGTACAGAGCGATCCGGGGCGGCGTGGGCGACTTCTTCAGCAGCATGAAGGGGTTGTTCTCGGCCCGGACAGTCGGGTTCTGCGCGGCGAGGGAGTTGCGCTCGCCGATCGGGTCGTTGTAGCCGGACATGCTGATCGCGGCCATGTAGCGGTTCGGGTGCGCGACGGCCAGCTTGACCGCGCAGTGCGCCCCGGCCGAGTATCCGGCGGTCGCCCAGCCCTTGGGGGCCGGCTGCGCACGGAAGTTGTCCATGACCATTTTCGGCACGTCGATGCTGAGCCAGCTGTCGGCGTTGACCTGGCCCGGGATGTTCGCGCAGCCCGTGTCCACGCCGGCCAGCAGGTTGGTGCGCGGGGCGACCAGGATGAACGGTGCGACCTGTCCGCTGCGCATCAGCGGGGCCAGCTGCTGGGTCACCTTCATCGACCCGAACCACGCCTTCGCCGAGCCCGGGTAGCCGGGGAGCAGCTCGACCACGGGGAAGTTGTGGTTGCGGTAGGCGGGCTCGTCGTACTGCGGCGGCAGCCACACATAGACCTCGGCGTTCACGCCGGAGACGCGGCCCTTGAGCTCGGTCTGGCGCACGCCGCGCATGCCCGGGCCGGTGGCCGGGGTGAAGTCCTGCTTCACCTTGGGCAACTGTTTCAGCGCTATTCCGCCGGTGCCGTCGGCACCCAGGTTGGCCGCCTGCTGCACATGGTTGCCCGTGCCGAGCAGGTCGGCCCAGTTGTCGTAGAGGTTGTTCGCGTTGTTGATGAAGACGAAGACCAGCGCGACCGCCGTCCCCTGGGCGAACAGCAGCATCAACACCCGGGCCGCCATGCGCAGGGCTTTTGGCCCGCGCATCCGCGTCCACAGGACGAGCGGCAGTATCAGAGCGATCGCGAACAGCACGATCAGCGTGTAGAGGAACGGAGTCCCGGTGAGGCTCATGTCCCCATAGAGGGGGAGAGGCGCCTCGGGGTTGAGGACGAGTGCGGGCACTTACCAAGAAATTGCCGGAACCTCACCCGGGAGGGCGGCGGCCGAACGAATGTGTCATGCGCCCGTAACCTGAAAAGCTACCGCTTAGTAATTTCTCGTTGTACGGTTCAGGCATGTCAGAAGCAGCTTCCGTGCAGGCCACCAGGGCCGCCATCGGTGACAGCGAGTTCGACCGGGACACCGCGCTCGTCCTGCGCGCACCCGGCGTGTACGACATCGACCTCTCCGCCGGCTGGACCATCATCAACGCCGTCAACGGCGGCTATCTGCTGGCCGTCCTGGGCCGCGCGCTCGCGGACGTCCTGCCGCACGCCGACCCGTTCACGATCTCGGCGCACTATCTGACGGCGTCCCAGCCGGGCCCGGCGGTCGTCCGCGCCGACGTCGTCCGCACGGGCCGCACCCTGTCGACCGGCCAGGCCTCGCTCTTCCAGCACGACGACCAGGGCCGCGAGGTGGAACGCATCCGCGTCCTCGCCTCCTACGGCGACCTGGACGCTCTGCCGGACGACGTGCGCACGACGGCTGTCCCGCCGGCGTTCCCGCCCATGGACCAGTGCTTCGGCCCCCAGGACACTGCATCTGATATCCGACTACCGTCGGGTGGGGCTCCCGTCTCCGGCAGCTCGGCGATCGCCGACCGTCTGATGATCAGGATCGACCCGGCCACCCTCGGCTGGGCGGTCGGCGCACCGTCCGGCAAGGGCGAGATGCGCGCCTGGTTCGGTCTGGCGGACGGCCGGGACGCCGACCCGCTCTCCCTCCTCCTGGCGGTGGACGCACTGCCGCCCACCGCCTTCGAACTCGGCCTGAAGGGCTGGGTGCCCACGGTGGAGCTCACGGTCCACGTCCGCTCCCGCCCGGCCCCCGGCCCCCTCCGCGTCTCGATCACCACCCGCAACCTGGCCGGCGGCTTCCTGGAGGAGGACGCGGAGGTCTGGGACAGCAACGACCGCCTGGTGGCCCAGTCCCGCCAGCTGGCCCGCGTGAGGCTCGGCTGAGCGGGGCGCGCCTGGGGGCTGCCGCCCCCAGACCCCCGTTCGGCCTGAACGGCCTCGTCCTCAAACGCCGGACGGGCTGAAAGACTCAGGCCCGGCTCAGTGGTGCTCGTCCGAGCCAGGCTGCCAACTGCCGGTAGGTGTCGGCTCCTTCAGGGGCCGGCAGGACGTCGGCGAAGGGGGTCTGCTCGTCGCGCTGCGGTTCGGGCAGGACGCGGCGGGCGGTGGTGAGGGCGAACTCGGCCAGGTCCGGGTCGAGGTCCAGGGGGTGGCCGAGGGACTCGGAGAGGTCCCAGGTGTGGGTCACCAGTTCCATCACGTAGCCCGACAGGGCCGCGTGGCCCGGGACCTCGCCCCAGGGGACGCGCACCGGGGCCTGCATACGGTCGTCGCTCGCCCAGGCCTTGAGGACCCGGGTGCGGACCTCGTCGTACACGGCCGTCCAGTCGTCGTCGGCCACATCGTCCGTGAACGGGCGCACCGCGAGCCCGTCGCCGCCCTCGCCGACCACCGCGATGCGCAGGCTGCCGCCGACGATGTGACCGAGCAGGGTCCGCACGTCGAACTCGGTGCACGGGGTCGGGCCGGCCAGTTGCTCGGGACGTACCGTCTTGATGAGCGCCGCCGCCTGCTCGGTGGCGCGGGTGTACACGGGACGGGGGTCGATGGCGTTCATCGCGTTCATGGGGACCTCTCTCTGAAGGGCTCGGGTCAGAGAGTCGCCGCATAACCTGACAGTTTCCGTCAACATTTGCGGGCGACCTTCGCGCGGCGCGATTCTGGTGCCGTGAAGTCCGACCGACTGCTCTCGATCCTGCTGCTCCTGCAGACCCGCGGCCGTGTGCCCGCGCACGAACTCGCCGACCGGCTGGAGGTGTCGGTGCGGACCATCTACCGGGACGTCGAGGCCCTGTCCGCCTCCGGTGTCCCGGTCTACGCCGAGCGCGGGCGGCACGGCGGCATCGAGCTGCTCGCCGGGTTCCGTACGGACGTCACGGGCTTGACCGCCGACGAGTCCCGCGCCCTGTTCATCCTCGCCGCCCAGGGCGCGCACGCCGCGCTCGGCCTGGACGCGGCGCTCGGCTCGGCGCTGCGCAAGGTGATGGCCGCGCTGCCGGCGCCGTACCGCCCCGCCGCCGAGGTGACCTCCCGCCGCATCCTCGTCGACGCCACGCGCTGGAAGGGCGGTCCGCAGCCCGCCGTCGACCTGGACACCCTGCAGGACGCCGTCTTCGCCGACCGGCGGCTGCGGCTGCGCTACCGGCACAGCGGGGCACAGGAGGCGCGGACGTACACCGTCGACCCGTACGGGCTCGTGTCGAAGGCGGGCATCTGGTACCTCGTCGCCGACCGGCGCGGGAAACCGCAGCTCTTCCGCGCCGACCGGGTGCGGTCCGCCACCGTGCTGGACGACGGGGTGAAGCGGCGGCCGGGGGTCGAACTCGCCGATGTCTGGGAGGTGCTGCGCCGCCAGGTCGAGGAGCGGCCCGGCGGGCTCGACGTCACCGTCCGCGTCCGCCGCGACCGCCTCGACATGTTCCTGCGCCTGCACGCCTCGCAGCTCTCCGAACTGCCCGACGACGACGGCGAGGGCGAGTGGGTGACCGCGCGGCTCTCGTACGGCGTCGTCGGCCAGGCGCGCCAGCTGCTGCAGTTCGCCGACCACGTGGAGGTCCTCTCGCCGCCCGAGGTACGCGCGGAGCTGGCCGCCGCGGCCGCTTCTGTCACGGACCTGTACCAGCGAGTGGGCGAGAGCGGTCGGTGAAGCCGCAGGTCAGCGCGGCCTCTTGAGGTCCCCTTTGCCTGAGTCACAGGCGAGGGACAGACCGCCCCCAAGGAAGCCCTAAGCGCCGTTGATTGAGTTCCCGCACTCGAGGCTCCCTCATCTCCCTTCATCTCCCTTCATCTTCCTTGGAGTTGTTTCTCATGAAGCGCGTGCGTCTCGTCCCCGCAGTGGCTCTGCTGGCGCTCTCGCCTCTGGTCCTGGCGGCCTGCGGCTCGGGCGACTCGTCGTCGTCCTCGAACAGCGGCAACTCCGGGCAGCAGCAGGCCTGTCAGGCACCGACCGGCAACGCCTCCGGGCGCCCTGGCGGCGCCCCCTCTGGTGCTCCTTCGGGCGCGCCCACGGGCAACGCCACCGCCAGGCCGGCCGGCGCCCCCTCGGGCATGCCCAGCGGCGCGCCCAGCGCTCAGGGCGGTCCCGGCGGAGGCGGGCAGGGCGGCGGCTGTGGTCAGGGCGGCCCCGGCGGCGGTGCCGCGCCCAGCGGTGCTCCCACCGCTCAGGCCACGAAGAACTGACCGCCCCTGCGTACTGCCCGATCTCAGTCGAGCCAGTGGTGGCGCCCGATGCTGATCAGCCGCATCTGACGCGTCGCCACCTGCGCCACGCTCTCCCGGTCCGCCTCGGTGCCCTCCAGGGCCTCCAGGAACAGCGAGGCGGTGATCAGCATCTGGTCCACGTACAGATGGGCCAGCATGAGGAGGTCGTCGTCGCTCCAGCCCTCGGACTCCGGGTCCTTGGCGAGCTCGTCCCTCACCTCCTCGGCGAACCGGGCCAGTTGGTCCCGGATGGCGTCCCGCACCGGCTGCACCCCGCCGTGTCGCTCGCGGGCGATAAAACGGACATGAGCGGGGTACCCGTCCACATGGCCGGCGATCAACTCGATGGCGCGCGCTATGCGTTCCTCGCTGGAGTCGGCCGCGGACACCGTCGTCCGGATCATCGGGTGCAGGCTGCCCAGCGCCTCCTCGACCAGGGCCGTGCCGAGATCCGCGATGGAGCGGAAGTGGCGGTAGAAGGCGGTCGGGGCGACGCCCACGGCGCGCGTGACCTCGCGCAGGCCCAGACTGCTCAGGCTCTGCTCCTCCAGCAGACCGAGTGCCGCGTCCAGGAGTGCCTGACGGGTCTTCTGCTTCTGGGCCTGCCGGATGCCGAGGGTGTGACTCATGTCATCCAGTTAACAACTGTTCTCCGGATTTGAAAAGCCGTCAGGCGCGCTAGACTCTGGAGTCAGTGAACAAGTGTTACTACAACCGTTCACCGAAACTTAACCAGAGGCGCCCTCCCGGGGCGCACGGAGGGGGATCGAATCCCATGCTGTTCCTCGTCGCCGCACTCATGCTGCTCGGCGTCGTCCTGGGCACCGTGGCCCACGCGCCGCTGACCGTCACCGCTCTCGTGGCCGTCGGCATCGCCGTCTGGCTCGGCATCTTCGCCGCCCGCGAGCGCCACAGCCGCCGCACCTCGGCCAACTGACCGCCGAGTCGACCGCCCGACCCGACTTCCGACCTTCTGCTTCCTGGAGCTGAGCACGATGCAACTCACCGCCCCGGCCGCGAGCCGTACCGACACCACCACCCGCAAGCCCGCCCGCGACGCCGACGGCATGGCCGTCGCGTCCTTCATCCTCGGCCTTCTCGGCCTCCTCGTGCTGAACATCTTCCTCGGCCCCGTCGCCATCGTCCTGGCCGCCGTCGCCCTCTGGTGCGGCACCACCCGCCGGGGCCGCGCGTACCTGGGCATGGCCCTGGGTGTGGCCGACCTGGCGGTCCTGGTGATCGCCATGCAGCTGTCCAACACCGTCTCGTGGAGCCTGTGAGCCCGAGGCACACCATGACGAACGGCCGACCTCCCCGAGGACGACGGGGCCCGGTCGCCGAGCCGCCCGGTCCGGACGTACGGCCGACGACGGGGGCCCCGTAGAATCGGCCCCACCATGGCTTACCTCGACCACGCCGCGACCACCCCGATGCTCCCCGAGGCAGTCGAGGCGATGACCGCCCAGCTGAGCGTCACGGGCAACGCCTCCTCCCTCCATGCCTCCGGCCGGCAGGCCCGCCGTACCGTCGAGGAGGCCCGCGAGACCCTTGCGGAAGCGCTCGGCGCCCGCCCCAGCGAGGTCGTTCTCACCTCCGGCGGCACCGAGGCCGACAACCTCGCCGTGAAGGGCCTGTACTGGTCCCGCCGCGACGCCGATCCGGCCCGCACCCGCGTCCTCGCCAGCCCCGTCGAGCACCACGCCGTCCTCGACGCCGTGCACTGGCTCGGCGAACACGAGGGCGCCACCGTCGAGTACCTCCCGGTCGACCCGTACGGACGGGTCCATCCCGAGGCGCTGCGCGAGGCGATCGTCCGCAACCCCGACGACGTGGCCCTGGCCACCGTGATGTGGGCGAACAACGAGATCGGCACGGTCATGCCGGTCCGTGAACTCGCCGACGTGGCACGGGAGTTCGACATCCCACTGCACGCCGACGCGGTCCAGGCCTTCGGGCAGGTCCCGGTCGACTTCGCCGCCTCGGGACTCGCCGCGATGACGGTCTCCGGGCACAAGATCGGCGGTCCGTACGGCATCGGTGCGCTGGTCCTCGGCCGCGAGTACACCCCCGTGCCGGTCCTGCACGGCGGCGGCCAGGAGCGCCATGTCCGCTCCGGCACTCTCGACGTCCCCGCCGTCGCCTCCTTCGCGGTGGCCGGACGCCTCGCCGCCGAGCAGCGCGAGTGGTTCGAGCGGGAGATCGGCGTCCTGCGCGACAGCCTGGTCGAGGCCGTTCGCACGGCGGTTCCGGACGCGATCCTGGGCGGGGACCCGGTGGACCGCCTCCCGGCCAACGCCCACTTCACCTTCCCGGGCTGCGAGGGCGACTCCCTGCTGCTGCTCCTCGACGCCCAGGGCATCGAGTGCTCCACCGGCTCCGCCTGCACCGCGGGCGTCGCCCAGCCGAGTCACGTCCTGCTGGCCACCGGCACCGACCCCGACCTGGCCCGCGGCACCCTGCGCTTCTCCCTCGGCCACACCTCCACGGAGGCCGACGTCGAGGCCCTGGCGAAGGCGATCGGCCCGGCGGTCGAGCGGGCGCGGGCGGCCGGGCTCACCTGAGAAAACGACTTCGTAGGTCCGCTACGACTTCGGTGTCTTCGCCGCCCGCGCGAGCCCCATGTACCGGTCCCAGTCCCAGTCCCAGTACCGCCCCGGATCGGTGTGGTCCGTCCCCGGCACCTCCACATGCCCGATGATGTGCTCCCGGTCGACGGGTATGCCGTACCGCTTGCAGATCCCCGCCGTCAGCCGCGCCGAGGAGGCGTACATCGCGTCCCTGAAGGACGATCCGTTCTCCACGAAGCCCTCGTGCTCGATGCCGACACCGCGTTCGTTGTACTCGCGGTTGCCCGCCTGGAACGCCACGTCCAGCTCGCGGATCATCTGGGTGACGTGCCCGTCCTTGCGGACTATGTAGTGGGCCGCGGCCTTGTGGTCCGGATCCTGGAAGGCCTTGACCGCGCTTGCGAAGCCGCCCTGGGTGACATGGATGATCACGCGGTCCATCGAGTAGTCGTCCGGCCGGTCGGCCCGCCGGTAGTTCGCGGGCGAGGCCGCCACCCTCCCCCACTCTCGGCTTCGCTCGAGCGGGGGGACCCCCATCGCACCCCGGAAGTCGACCGCACCCGGGGTGCGCGGCTTCTCCACCCCCGGCAGCCGCCACCACAGGTGCGACAGTTCCTCGCGCGCCGGCACCGCCGCGCCGACCGCGGCCGCCGCCCCGCCCACCAGCAGCGCACGGCGCCCGATCCGCCGGTCCGAGTCACTCCTGCCCGCCCCCATGCGATCACCAACGGATACTCGTGGGCTCCGGTTCCCGCGTCCCCGTACTCTTGAAGGGCTATGACTGACATCTCGCAGCGCCCCCGCCCCCTTCGCGTACTCGCCGCCATGTCCGGCGGAGTGGACTCCGCCGTCGCCGCCGCCCGCGCCGCGGAGGCCGGTCACGACGTCACCGGCGTCCACCTCGCGCTCTCCGCGAACCCGCAGTCCTTCCGCACGGGCGCGCGTGGCTGTTGCACCATCGAGGACTCGCGGGACGCCCGCCGCGCCGCCGACGTCATCGGCATCCCGTTCTACGTCTGGGACCTCGCCGACCGCTTCCGCGAGGACGTGGTCGAGGACTTCATCGCCGAGTACGAGGCCGGCCGCACCCCGAACCCGTGCCTGCGCTGCAACGAGAAGATCAAGTTCGCGGCCCTGCTGGACAAGGCCCTCGCGCTCGGCTTCGACGCCGTCTGCACCGGCCACTACGCCCAGGTGATCGTGAACGAGGACGGCACCCGCGAGCTGCACCGCGCCTCCGACATGGCCAAGGACCAGTCGTACGTCCTCGGGGTCCTGGACGAGAAGCAGCTGGCGCACGCCCTCTTCCCGCTCGGCGACACCGTGACGACCAAGGACGAGATCCGCGCCGAGGCCGAGCGTCGCGGCCTCGCGGTCGCGAAGAAGCCCGACTCGCACGACATCTGCTTCATCGCCGACGGCGACACCCAGGGGTTCCTGGCGAACCGGCTCGGCAAGGCCGAGGGCGACATCGTCGACGAGTCCGGCGCCAAGCTGGGCACCCACGAGGGCGCGTACGGCTTCACCATCGGCCAGCGCAAGGGCCTGCGCATCGGCACCCCCGCACCGGACGGCAAGCCGCGCTACGTCCTGGACATCTCGCCGGTGGACAACACGGTGACGGTCGGCTCGGCCGACGCCCTGGACGTCACCGCCCTGACCGCGATCAAGCCCCGCTGGTGCGGCACCGCCCCCTCCGGCCCCGGCAGCTACACCGCCCAGCTGCGCGCCCACGGCGGCGAGACCGAGGTCACCGCCGAACCGGTCGACGGCATCCTGGAGGTCTCCTTCGCGGAGCCCGTCCGCGGGGTCGCCCCCGGCCAGGCGATCGTGCTGTACGACGGCACGCGCGTGGTGGGCTCGGCGACGATCGCCACGACCACGCGCGCGAGGACGACGACTTCCGTCGCCTGACCGCCTCCGGAAAGGCGCCCAGAGCTCGAACCGGCTGACACCAACGCCGACCCCCTCGCCGCCCGACGCCTCGACGAGCACGGCAACCCCGTCGGCGAACCCCTCCGGTTCGGCCACGACCTGACCGGCACGGCCGACCCTCGTGACGCGCAGGTCCGGCACGCGCCGATCCGCGTGCTGCTCTTCCACGCTCGGGAGAAGCACGGAAGGCGGAAGCAGTTCCGGAAGCTGATCTCCGGCATGCCGGTGGCCAGGCTGCGCTCACGACTGTTCTGGGGCACCCGATCCGGCGACGGACGGCACCGCCCCCTGCTCACCGGAGCGATGAGCTGGGAGCGTGCCCACCTAGAAGAACTCCGCCAGCGCCGGCGCGAGGACGTTCGGATCCACCATGTGGGTCTGTCCCTCCAGGATCCGGTACGTTCCCTGGGGTGCGGTTTCGGCCACCGCCCGGGCGGCCTCGCGCATCCAGGCAGGGCTCGCGCTGCCCGCGAGGGACAGAACGGGCACATCGATCCCGGCCAGCCGCTCCAGCGGCACCAGACCGTCTCCCATCACGGCGTTGTCGTACGCAAGGCTCGGCGCGATCGCCTCCATGCCGGACCACATGGGGGAGTTGCGGGCGCTCTGGATCATCTCCTCGGCCAGCCCGGTGAGCCTGAGGAACAGCTCGACCGCGTCCCCGCGCCGACCCTGCCCGAGCGCCTCCTCGAGCCGCTCGGTGTACTCGGCACGCTCCTTGGCGCCGCCCTCGTACACCGCGAACGGCACCTCGTACACCGCGACCCGGCGGACCGGCAGCCCGCTCGCCGCCGCCTCCAGGACCAGCGCGCCGCCCGAGGAGATGCCGTACAACGAGGCCTCGCCGCCCACCGCGTCGATGAGCGCGGCGAGATCCTCGACCTCGCGGGCCACCGCGTACGGCAGGGTGTCGCCGCTCCCGCCGCGGCCCCGGCGGTCGTAGGAGACGACGCTGAAACGACCGGCGAGCGGCCCGGCGAGGGGCGCCACGGTGGCGCCCGTCGACATCGCTCCGCTGACGAGGATGACCGCGGGCCCCTCCCCGGTGCGTTGATAGGCGAGAGAGGTGCCGTCGTGCGAAATGGTCTTCTTGTCCATGCCTGTGGAGACTGCCCCAAGGCAGGGAAATAATCGCCCTTACGCGCTGAAGACCTCGCTCACGACACCTCGACTTCGTAGAAGCAGAGGTGGTCCTTGATCTGGGCGACCTCGGGCTTGGGCTCGGGATAGGACCACACCAGGTCCGCCGCGTCCGGCAGCGACCAGTAGCTCGCGGTGCCCTTGAACGGGCAGTGGGTGTGGGTGTCGGACGGGGTCAGCAGATCGAGCCGTACGTCCTCGGCGGGGAGGTAGTACCGCGGCGGACAGCCCGTCTCCCTGAGGACGAGGGCCCGTTCGCTCTCCGCCAGGACCTGCTCGCCGTGCACCACGCGCACGTGCCGGTCGCTCTGCTCGATGGTGATCGTGTGTCCTTCGGTCATACCGGAAAAGCGTTCGCGGAGCCCCCTTTCTTCCCGCGTACGGTGAGGGCATGCGAATCTGCGTCTTCCTCTCCGCCGCCGACCTCGACGACCGCTACACGCGCCCCGCGCGCGACTTCGCGAAACTGCTGGGCAAGGGCGGGCACACACTGGTGTGGGGCGGTTCGGACGTCGGCCTGATGAAGGTGGTCGCCGACGGCGTGCAGGAGGCCGGAGGACGGCTGTGCGGGGTCTCCGTGGGCTTCCTGGCGGCCAAGGCGCGGCCGGGTACGGACGAGATGGTGATCGCCCGTGACCTCGCCGAGCGCAAGAGGCTGCTCCTGGAGAAGGCCGACGCGGTGGTCGTCATGGTCGGCGGGACGGGAACCCTGGACGAAGCCACCGAGATCCTTGAGCTGAAGAAGCACGGCCACACCGACAAGCCGGTCGTCCTGCTCAACACCGCGGGCTTCTACGACGGCCTCAAGGAGCAGTTCCGGCGCATGGAGGACGAGGGATTCCTGCCCCGGCCCCTCACCGACCTGGTGTTCTTCGCGGAGGAGCCGGTGGGTGCGCTGGCCTACCTGGAGGAGACCCAGGGCGTCGAGTGACGCGCGCATGAAGCGGGCGGCGGAACGGGGCGGGGCGTTGCGCGGACCCCCGCGGGTGCGAGCATGGCGGGCATGGCTACCCATGTGATCACCGGAGCCGGCTCCGGCATCGGCGCGGCCGTCGCCCGCCGCCTCCACGCGCGCGGGGACGAACTCGTCCTGCACGCGCGCGACGCGGGCCGCGCGAAGGAACTCGCGGCGGAGTTTCCCGGTGCGAGAACGCTGGTCGGCGACCTGGCCGACCCGGACAAGCTGTCCTGGGCCTTCTCGCACCAGACGCTGCCGGACCGGGTGGACTCCCTGCTCCACATCGCGGGTGTGGTCGATCTCGGGCCGGTCGGCGAGCTGACGCCCAAGACCTGGCGCCACCAGCTCAACGTCAACCTGATCGCCCCGGCCGAGCTGACCCGCCACTTCCTGCCCCAGCTCCGCGCCGCCCGCGGCCATGTGGTCTTCGTCAACTCCGGAGCGGGCCTGAACGCCCATGCCGACTGGTCCGCCTACGCGGCCTCGAAACACGGCCTGAAGGCACTGGCGGACTCGCTGCGCCAGGAGGAGCACGGCAACGGCGTCCGCGTCACGTCGGTCTATCCCGGCCGCACCGCCAGCCCCATGCAGGCCAAGGTCCACCAGCAGGAGGGCAAGGGCAAGGAGTACGACGCGTCGAAGTGGATCGACCCGGAGTCGGTCGCGACGACGATGTTGATGGCACTGGACCTGCCGCGGGATGCGGAGGTCAACGACCTGACGGTGCGCCCGGGGCGTTGATTTTTCAGCCCGTCCGGCGTTTGAGGACGAGGCCGTTCGGGCCGAAAGCGGGGGTCTGGGGGCG